>NZ_MECT01000087.1:0-7706 GCF_001722145.1 Shigella sp. FC1544 | reverse complement strand
CTTTAATCTGCTTCATGGCGGCAGCAAGTTCAGAGGCAGGAACAACCTGTTCTCCGGCGGCCACAGCAGTAAGACTTCCTTCCTGGTATTGCTTACGCCAGAGAAATAACTGGCTGGCTGCTACACCATGTTGCCGGGCAACGAGGGAGACCGTCATCCCCGGTTCAAAGCTCTGCTGAACAATTGCGATCTTTTCCTGTGTGGTACGCCGTCTGCGTTTCTCCGGCCCTAAGACATCAATCATCTGTACTCCAATGACTAGTCTAAAAACTAGTATTAAGACTATCACTTATTTAAGTGATACTGGTTGTCTGGAGATTCAGGGGGCCAGTCTATTTATACAAAGATGAATCTCTTGTAAGTAAACATTACATAAACTATATGGCAATACCAGAAAATGATGGAGTTTTTACATGGCTCCCAGATTTTTTTTCGCACGTAGCGGTGGATATATCAATATACACAAATGTAGAAGATGATTATTTTTTTTCTTATTTTTCCCTAACAAATGATGAGGAGGGTAGGTTTAAGAAAACATTGACAGTGAGGGCCAGGGAACAAGTGGCGAAAATCGTATCAAAGAATGATCCAGATACAAAAAAAGTGTGGTGTAAATATGGTAAGATACCAGGGCAAGGGGATGGTGTAAACCTTTTTTTGTTGGTGAAATTAATGTTACGCATTATTTTATAACAAATATTGGAGCTGGACTGCCTGATGCTTGTGCAGAGTAATTGCTTGAATTAAGAGTCTATCCCATATCGAAGTCGTCAACTTCGTAGTGAGGAAAAGTAAAATTCCTGACTGAGAAAAGACATGTCGGCTATTGTGTAAAGCCATATAGCTCAGACGATGAATATATACTCGTATTCAGTTGTTTATTGAGGGTGAGTTCCGACCCTGAAACAACAAATAAAATGAACAGTCAGAGAGTTTACATAGAATTGCACTGGTCTTTTACGATATCTGACATTGTGTAATACATATTCAGCCATGCATTAATTAAAATGTTACGTGTTTAATGTGAGTCCCTATCTGAAAATAAATAATCCTTCCGGATTAAAATAAATTCTTGCCGGGAAAGAAAGAGGAAATAAACCATTAGCGGAAAACCAGCGGCACGCCAGGGTGACATGCCCCAGTACGGCGGCCCGATAGTCCAGGGTTCAGCGGGGGTACTGATAGTCGCGCCGACTGCATCGAGAACTCCATACAACTTTTTACGGAACGTCACCTGATAAAATTTGTTCAGTATCGTCTTTTGAGATTCTCAAGGTTATGGAGTAACCAGACAGAACGGACACCACTGTCGGAGATAAAACCCCCCTGTTTACGCAGCTCGTTGCTGGCCCGGTGCTGACCATGTGTCGGGAAAGCGACGGCGTAATCAACAACAGCCTGTTCAGTTGCCTCATCGGTACGGTTCTTAAGGTTAGGAGCGCGGCGACTACGATTAATCTGCGCATCCACACCGCCTTCAGCGACCAGTTCGCGGTAACGATAAAACGTATCACGCGAAACGCCCATGATTTTACAGGCTTTTGATACGTTGCTGAGTTCTTCAGCCAGATTGAGCAAACCGGCTTTGTGTTTGATGACGGGATTGGCAGTATGAAGCATGAGAGTTACCTCTTGTTTTGGATAAGGATTCGATACTCATATCAAAACCGGTAACTCTCAACCTTTCAAGGCCATGTGTCAGATCAAGTCGCGACTAATACAAATACGTCCCTCATTACCGCGCCTTAACCCATTCCGCCACTTCCGCCCACTCACCGCGAAAGACAACTTTTTCCGCTTTTTTCTCAAGCTGATAGCGATACATTGGGTCGTAATATTCTTTAAGTAACGGCACCAGCCAGGCCAGATGACCGTCGGTGCTGCCGGTGGTGAGTTGCGTTGTCAGCGCCGTATCCAGCTGGGCAGCGAGTTCGTTATAGCGCTGTAACCCCAGCCGACGCTTAATAGCCGAAAGTCCGTGATGCAGGTATTCGCAATATTCCTGCCAGCCCTGTTCGTCGCCGTACGCGTGGGTAAAATCATGATGCATACGCAAGAAATACTCTTCGTTCAGGCGTTCAAGACGGATCTCAAACGGATCTTCTACCACCGCAATCGCCGCCTGAGTCATTCGCTCACGCAGACATTCCGGCAGGTGATTCGAACCGATCATCCGGCTTTCATCTTCCAGCACCCACAGGCGCAAATCCTGACGGGCGTCGGTTTTTAGCATTTCGGCAGCCAGCAGATTTTCAAAACTCGCCTGGCTAAGTTGTGGTTGTAACGTGCGACCAAACGCCGAACCGCGATGACGCGCCAGCCCTTCCAGATCGACACCGTTCGGCTGTTGCTGCACTAACAGCGTTTTACCGCTGCCGGTACAACCGCCAATCAGCACTATCGGTTTTTGTGCCAGTTCAATAGTAGCCTGAATCGCGGTCTGGCGCAGTGCCTTATAACCGCCTTCCACCAGCGGATAATCAATCCCCGCTGCATGCAACCAGCTTTGCACAATATGTGAGCGTTGACCGCCACGGGCACAGCAGAGAATACCTTGCGGATTTTGCAGGCACGCTGCCCGCCAGGCGTCTATGCGCTGCTGACGAATTTCACCCGCCACCAGTTTATGCCCCAGCGCCAGCGCCGCGTCTGACCCTTGCTGTTTATAGCAGGTGCCAACGGCGGCGCGTTCATCGTTATTCATTAACGGCAGATTGATAGCGGCGGGCATTGCGCCTTGCTCAAACTCGATAGGGGCGCGAACATCAATAATGGGCGTATCAGCAATCAGCAGGGCACGATAGTCCTGTTCCGTGTGTCTCTCTTGCATAGTTAAAAGTGAACCTCAAATCAGCTTGCGCGCTATTTTACGCGCCAACGCGCAAGGAAACTTGATTTTTAACTGCGTGGGTTGCCGAAAATTTCTAAAAATCCGCTGATTTCCGGCCTGCGCTGGGTAAACAAGGTCACAATATCTTCTACCGCTTTGCCGCTGCCAAATTTGCGCCATGCCAGACTCAATGGCGAAGGAGGGCGCATCGTTGGGATTACCCGGCTGACCAGTTGTTGATTATCGATCATTGACTGGCAAAGCGATTTTGGCAAAAAACCAATGCCAACGCCCGCCAGATGGGCGGCGATTTTCGTTTCCATATCAGGAACAATAATCTCTTTTTGCCCTGGCAATCGCCAGGCGACGCGTTTGGTTAAGGTGCGGGCGCTGTCTTCAATATTGACCGCCGGAAAGCGACGCAACTGCGCTTCTGTTAGCGGCTCTTCAACGTTCGCCAGCGGATGATCCGCCGCCATGACAAATCGCCATTGCACCGATCCTAAGGGATCAAGACTAAAGGTATTTGCCAACGCCTCAGTTCCCGTGACGCCGATAGCCAGCGAAAAACCTTCGTACAATATCGAGTCCCAGACGCCCATATAGATTTGTCGGGAGATGTGAAACTGGGTAAAGGGGTAACGTTCATTCAGCCACGCCAGCAACTGGGCGACGGCCTGGGGGTTATAGAGCAGGTTGTTGATGACAATATTCACCTGTTGCAGCTCGCTGGGCATACTTTCCAGCCAGCTCAGCCAGTCTCTGGCCTGGGAAAGTAGATGCTCGCCAGCCGCTGTCAACGTTACGCTACGAGTCGTACGGAAAAACAGCGCTACTCCGGTATTCTCTTCCAGAAGTTTAATGCGATAACTGATCGTCGCCGTGGTTTTACATAATCGTTCTGCCGCTTTTGAAAAACTTCCTGTTTCAGCAACCGCAATGAAAGTCCGCAAGGTTTCTGGATCGAACATCTTCAGGTATCCCCTTTTAAATCCGCAAGTTGCGTGATTTTCTTATCCTCTGATTTATCAGTATTTTTACATGATAACCCTGTTCAATTTGTGGACTAAATCTAGTTTTGGAAAGATATTTCAACTTTTGTATTGATGTTGTTCTCTTAAGGTTTTAGATTGCCTGTTATTGAAACCAAGCTGACCGGTCGGCGGTGGTTGAACGGAATTATGTTACAAGGACAAAAAGATGAAACTTCAGGTATTACCGTTAAGTCAGGAAGCCTTTAGTGCTTATGGAGACGTAATCGAAACTCAGCAACGGGATTTTTTCCATATTAACAATGGCCTGGTGGAGCGTTACCACGATTTGGCGCTGGTTGAGATTCTTGAGCAAGACCGTACGCTTATTAGCATTAACCGCGCGCAACCGGCGAATCTGCCGCTGACCATTCACGAACTCGAACGTCATCCGCTGGGCACTCAGGCCTTTATCCCGATGAAAGGTGAAGTGTTTGTGGTGGTCGTGGCGTTAGGCGACGACAAACCAGACCTGTCAACGCTGCGGGCGTTTATCACCAACGGCGAACAGGGAGTGAATTACCATCGTAACGTCTGGCATCACCCACTTTTCGCCTGGCAGCGCGTCACCGATTTTCTGACCATCGATCGCGGCGGCAGTGACAACTGTGATGTTGAAAGTATTCCTGAACAGGAACTCTGTTTTGCGTGACGCCTGCAACCGACTTGCATAAGATAAACTAATTGTTCATTGTTTATGCTCACTTGTAGGTCGGAGTTAACGTAGGTATGACGGAAGTTAGACGGCGCGGCAGGCCAGGACAGGCGGAGCCTGTGGCACAGAAGGGCGCACAGGCGTTAGAGCGGGGAATTGCGATTCTGCAATATCTGGAAAAAAGTGGGGGAAGTTCGTCGGTTAGCGATATTTCTCTCAATCTGGATTTGCCGCTCTCCACGACCTTTCGCTTGCTGAAGGTTTTACAAGCAGCGGATTTTGTCTATCAGGACAGTCAATTAGGCTGGTGGCATATAGGATTAGGTGTCTTTAACGTCGGTGCGGCGTACATCCATAACCGCGATGTCCTCTCCGTCGCCGGGCCGTTTATGCGCCGCCTGATGTTACTTTCCGGCGAAACGGTCAATGTCGCGATCCGTAACGGCAATGAAGCAGTATTAATTGGTCAGTTAGAGTGTAAATCAATGGTCAGGATGTGTGCGCCACTGGGCAGTCGTCTGCCGCTGCATGCTTCCGGTGCGGGCAAAGCGCTGCTTTATCCGCTGGCGGAAGAGGAGTTGATGAGCATCATTCTGCAAACCGGTTTGCAGCAGTTTACGCCAACTACGCTTGTGGATATGCCCACCTTGCTGAAGGACCTGGAACAAGCGCGTGAACTGGGCTATACCGTAGATAAAGAAGAGCATGTTGTAGGTCTGAATTGCATAGCTTCAGCAATTTACGATGATGTCGGTAGCGTTGTTGCCGCTATCTCCATCTCCGGGCCTTCATCAAGACTGACAGAAGATCGTTTTGTCAGTCAGGGTGAGCTGGTCAGAGACACCGCCCGCGATATCAGCACGGCGTTGGGACTGAAAGCACATCCATAATGTCTGTCGCATCCCGCTCTGCGGAGCGGGTTTTTTTGACAAAATTTGAAAGTTGGAAAAATTTTCCAATGAATAGAGATAGGAATAAAATGGCAAAAATGAGAGCCGTTGACGCGGCAATGTATGTGCTGGAGAAAGAAGGTATCACCACCGCCTTCGGTGTTCCGGGAGCTGCAATCAATCCGTTCTACTCAGCGATGCGTAAGCACGGCGGTATTCGTCACATTCTGGCGCGTCATGTGGAAGGTGCTTCGCACATGGCGGAAGGTTATACCCGCGCAACGGCAGGGAATATCGGCGTATGTCTGGGGACTACCGGTCCTGCGGGCACGGACATGATCACCGCGCTCTATTCCGCTTCTGCTGATTCCATTCCTATTCTGTGCATTACCGGCCAGGCACCGCGCGCCCGTCTGCATAAAGAAGATTTTCAGGCCGTAGATATTGAAGCAATTGCTAAACCGGTCAGCAAAATGGCGGTTACAGTTCGTGAAGCGGCGCTGGTGCCTCGCGTGCTGCAACAGGCATTTCACCTGATGCGTTCTGGTCGTCCGGGTCCGGTACTGGTGGATTTACCGTTCGACGTTCAGGTTGCGGAAATCGAGTTTGATCCTGACATGTACGAACCGCTGCCGGTCTACAAACCTGCTGCCAGCCGTATGCAGATCGAAAAAGCTGTAGAAATGTTAATCCAGGCCGAACGTCCGGTGATTGTTGCCGGGGGCGGGGTAATCAATGCTGACGCAGCTGCACTGTTACAACAGTTTGCTGAACTGACCAGCGTTCCGGTGATCCCAACGCTGATGGGCTGGGGCTGTATCCCGGACGATCATGAACTGATGGCCGGGATGGTCGGTCTGCAAACCGCGCATCGTTACGGTAACGCAACGTTGCTGGCGTCCGACATGGTGTTTGGTATCGGTAACCGTTTTGCTAACCGTCATACCGGTTCGGTAGAGAAATACACCGAAGGGCGCAAAATCGTTCATATCGATATTGAGCCGACGCAAATTGGTCGCGTGCTGTGTCCGGATCTCGGCATTGTCTCTGATGCTAAAGCGGCGCTGACACTGCTGGTTGAAGTGGCGCAGGAGATGCAAAAAGCGGGTCGTCTGCCGTGTCGTAAAGAATGGGTCGCCGACTGCCAGCAGCGCAAACGCACTTTGCTGCGCAAAACCCACTTCGACAACGTGCCGGTGAAACCGCAGCGCGTGTATGAAGAGATGAACAAAGCCTTTGGTCGCGATGTTTGTTATGTCACCACCATCGGTCTGTCACAAATCGCTGCGGCACAAATGCTGCATGTCTTTAAAGACCGCCACTGGATCAACTGTGGTCAGGCTGGTCCGTTAGGCTGGACGATTCCGGCTGCGCTAGGGGTTTGTGCCGCTGATCCGAAACGCAATGTGGTGGCGATTTCTGGCGACTTTGACTTCCAGTTCCTGATTGAAGAGTTAGCCGTTGGCGCGCAGTTCAACATTCCGTACATCCATGTGCTGGTGAATAACGCCTATCTCGGCCTGATTCGTCAGTCACAACGCGCCTTTGACATGGACTACTGCGTGCAACTCGCTTTCGAGAATATCAACTCCAGCGAAGTGAACGGTTACGGCGTCGACCACGTAAAAGTAGCGGAAGGTTTAGGTTGTAAAGCGATTCGCGTCTTCAAACCGGAAGATATTGCGCCAGCCTTTGAACAGGCGAAAGCCTTAATGGCGCAATATCGGGTACCGGTAGTCGTGGAAGTTATTCTCGAGCGTGTGACCAATATTTCGATGGGCAGCGAACTGGATAACGTCATGGAATTTGAAGATATCGCCGATAACGCAGTGGACGCACCGACTGAAACCTGCTTCATGCACTATGAATAAGGGAGATAAATAATGTTACGTTTCTCTGCTAATTTATCGATGTTATTTGGTGAATATGATTTTCTCGCCCGTTTTGAGAAAGCTGCGCAGTGTGGTTTTCGCGGCGTTGAATTTATGGGTAATGCTGCCAACTTACTGATTTAGTGTATGATGGTGATTTTAAGGTGCTTGCGTGGCTTCCATTTCCATCAGATGTCCTTCCTGCTCCGCTACTGAAGGCGTGGTGCGTAACGGCAAAAGCACTGCCGGACATCAGCGCTATCTCTGCTCTCATTGCCGTAAAACATGGCAACTACAGTTCACTTACACCGCCTCTCAGCCCGGTACGCACCAGAAAATCATTGATATGGCCATGAATGGCGTCGGATGTCGCGCCAGTGCACGCATTATGGGCGTTGGCCTCAACACGGTTTTACGTCACTTAAAAAA
>NZ_MECT01000086.1:0-7725 GCF_001722145.1 Shigella sp. FC1544 | reverse complement strand
CTTTAATCTGCTTCATGGCGGCAGCAAGTTCAGAGGCAGGAACAACCTGTTCTCCGGCGGCCACAGCAGTAAGACTTCCTTCCTGGTATTGCTTACGCCAGAGAAATAACTGGCTGGCTGCTACACCATGTTGCCGGGCAACGAGGGAGACCGTCATCCCCGGTTCAAAGCTCTGCTGAACAATTGCGATCTTTTCCTGTGTGGTACGCCGTCTGCGTTTCTCCGGCCCTAAGACATCAATCATCTGTACTCCAATGACTAGTCTAAAAACTAGTATTAAGACTATCACTTATTTAAGTGATACTGGTTGTCTGGAGATTCAGGGGGCCAGTCTATAAATTTAATGACCTGTGGTTTTGAAGATCAATCCATCGACACTGGACGATTTGTACTGTCTCGTATCAATAATGAAAATTATCAGTTTCATCATATAAGATTTGACTGCATCCAGGGCGAGCAAGGTGAATTAGTTTTTGAACCCAGTGATGTTGAATATTACTTTGAACCAGTGACGATACAGGAGTCAGGAACCAGCATATTAAAAAATGAGTTAGAAAACAGTGAGGACGGTGCGGGTCAAGTAGGCTTTCAACTCTCCCATGATGGTACGAATGAAATCCAGTATGGTAAAAGCAATTACTACTCTTTTCAGCATCCCCATGAAGGAAGTAATCAGATTCCTCTATTTATTCGCCCGCGTACATATGGAAATAATGTCTCAAGCGGGCAAATAATGAGCCGAGTCAAAATCGTGGTTATGTACAACTAATCTATCTCCTCCACTTTAACTTTGGGGGAGCTGCCGATTAACGCGCCGCTGGACTAAAAAGCGCAGAATAATCCGTATTGCAGATTCGCTGTACCGCCGGGTGCTGAATCATCCGCTCAGCAAAAATAGCATGGTACTCTTCCATCACATTCTCGACGCGACCAATTTCTACGACAGTTTTATCGGCATAAAAGTCATATGCATAAAGCGTTGGGGCAACGAAGATTGCATTGTGCATTGCACCAAAAGCTTTCATCAACGCGGCATCATCAAACTCGCCGAGGATTTCTACGTTTAATCCCTGGGAGTTAAACCAGTTAAGCAATTTGCGCCCTAACATTGAACGTCGCCCAGGAATCAAAAGTCGCCGTTCTTCCAGACAAGCCGGGAACGGTTTTTCTGGTGGTGGATTTGTACACCAGAAACTCACGCCACATTCGCCAATTCTCACGGAGAACAGGCCTTCCTGCTGCGTAGAGTCTATCGGACAGTCGGAAATGATCATATCCAGTTTATGCTGGCTTAATTGCTCCAGTAGCATTTCGTGGGTGGATTCGAAGCAGCGAAGATGAATCGGCTCGCCTTCTACCACTGCAGCATTCAGCACGCTACTGACCAGGCGTTTGGAAAGTGCATCAGCCACGCCAACGTCAAACAATAAATTGGATTCTTTGCGATAGTTCACAATATCCAGCATTTCCTGGCTTAAGGTGAACATTTTATCGGCATAGCGATAGACCAGTTCTCCCAGCTCGCTGGGTTCGAGACCACGTCCCTTGCGCTTAAATAATTTGCCTTGCAGGCGCTCTTCCAGAGCCCGGATCTGTCCGGTAATGGTTTGTGGAGTTAAATAAAGCGCCTCCGCTGCGCCAACCACGGAACCTTCTTTATAGACATGCCAGAAGTAATACAAGTGGTTGTAATTGATATGAGACATGCTCATTTCTCTCCCTGATAACAATGAAAAGGGAGCCGTTTATGGCTCCCCGGTAAACCGTCCTGTCACACTGATGGACGCAAACGAACGCGTAACCAGCTGTATCCAATTACCGCCGAAGAGATAGAACCGACCAGGATACCGAGTTTCGCCCAGTTAATCAGTTCTGGATCTACGCTACCAAAGGCCAGGCTGGCAATAAAGATAGACATAGTAAAACCGATACCGCACAGGATCCCCACCGCCATAATTTGCTGATAAGTCGTTCCCTCAGGCAGATGCGCCAGTTTCAAACGCAGCGCCAACCAGCAGAACAGACTAACCCCCAGCGGTTTGCCAATCAGCAAGCCAGCGATGATCCCCAATGGCAGAATGGAGGTCAAGCCATCCAGCGTGACGCCTTGCAGTGAAACGCCAGCATTAGCAAATGCAAACAGCGGCAAAATCAGATACGCCACCCACGGGTGTAACACATGCTCCAGTCGCTTCGCTGGAGAACGCCCATGCTTCTCTTTCAAAGGAATAAAGAAGCCGACAATTACCCCCGCCAAGGTTGCGTGAACCCCCGATTTCAACACCGCAGTCCACAACACTACGCCAACCAGAATATAGACGCCCGTGCGGCGTACACCACACAGATTCAATACCGCGAGTACCGCAATTGCTACAGCCGCGACGCCAAGAGAGGCCATCGATAAGTCATTAGTGTAGAACAATGCGATGATAATGATGGCCCCAAGATCGTCGATAATAGCCAGAGCCATCAAAAAGATCTTCAGTGCTAACGGAACACGACTTCCCAACAGCGCCAGCACACCAAGTGCAAAGGCAATGTCAGTAGCCGCCGGGATCGCCCACCCTTCGCGGGTAATCGGATCGGCATAGTTAAAGGCCAGATAGAGTAATGCCGGCACAATCATCCCACCAATAGCGGCGATAACTGGAAATGCGGCCTGGCGTAAGCTGGCTAGCGATCCTTGCATCAGTTCACGTTTAACTTCCAGACCGACTAACAGGAAAAATACCGCCATCAGCGCGTCATTTATCCATAACAGCATGTTTTTGCTGATTTCGAGTGAACCAACCCGGAGCTGAACCGGCGTCTCCAGAAAGTCGTGATACCATCCACTGGTTGCGCCGCTGTTGGCCATCATCATCGCCAGGATAGCGGCAATGATAAGAATAATGCCTCCCGAGGCATCACTGCTAAAGAATCGATGCAGATGTTTCACTTTTTATTTCTCTTTCAGGTGAATAGATCGTTTTTACTATTTTACCCCGCACGAATCATCGTTAAAATCAGATTATAGTGTAGGAATAATTCGTTTTTTACGAGCCTTTGTAGAATTTGCGCCATCAGCGGTGAGATGAGTTTTTGACGGCTGTAAGCGCTGACGAGTGACCCTAAGCTCAGATAATCATAGCTTAAGGTGAGGATTTCTGAGGGATTAATTAGGAAAAGTAATAATTAATTTCTTGTCAGTCGGCGTTATTTGTTAGGACAATATTTCAAAAATAATCCAGCTTGTCGTCAATAATTGCGATAAAGAGATAAATTAAAGTTAAATAATTAAATCATTAAAAAATTACGCCACAAAAATGCGAGGCGTCTTCAGGATTAGAATCGATAAAACAAAATGGGTTAAAGAGAGCGATATAATAGCGGCGGGTGCTTGAGGCTGTCTGTCTCAGGCATTAGCTGAACGGCAGATAGAGAAAAGCCCCGAGTGATATTTTACCATCAACCCGAGGCCCCCTATATGCTGAACACATGTAGAGTGCCTCTTACTGACCGTAAGGTCAAGGAGAAGAGAGCAATGAAGCAGCATAAGGCGATGATTGTCGCCCTGATCGTCATCTGTATCACCGCCGTAGTGGCGGCGCTGGTAACGAGAAAAGACCTCTGTGAGGTTCACATCCGAACTGGCCAGACGGAGGTTGCTGTTTTCACGGCTTACGAATCCGAGTAAGAGCAACGGCGGGGAGTGATCCCCGCCACTTTACAGGTGCTCGCATATCTTCAACGCACCCTATTTTTACCCAGGCCTGCCCACGGGCAGCTTTTGGGGAGGTTAGCGGGTCAGGTCGTCAAAAAACTTCTTCACACCATCAAAGAAGCTCTTTGAGCGCGGGCTGTTGTGCTCGCCGGTTGGGCCACCGAAGCTTTCTTGCAGCTCTTGCAGCAGCTGTTTCTGCTTCTCGTTCAGGCCTACCGGTGTTTCGACGACAACGCGGCACAGCAAATCACCCTGTGCGCCACCGCGGACAGACTTGACGCCTTTACCGCGCATACGGAAAAGCTTACCGGTCTGGGTTTCGCCAGGCACTTTCAGTTTGACGCGACCATCAAGGGTCGGTACTTCGATTTCGCCACCCAGCGCCGCCATAGCGAAGTTGATCGGGACTTCGCAATACAGGTTGTTGCCTTCACGCTCGAAAATCGGGTGCTGTTTAACCTGAACCTGAACGTACAGATCGCCTGCCGGTGCGCCATGCTGGCCCGCTTCACCTTCGCCCGCAAGACGGATGCGGTCTCCAGTGTCCACCCCTGCCGGGATTTTAACGGACAGCGTTTTGCTGCGCTCAACACGACCATGACCATGACATTTGTTGCACGGATCTTTGATCAGCGTACCGCGGCCCTGACAGTGTGGACAGGTCTGCTGCACGGCAAAGAAACCCTGACGCATCTGCACCTGACCAGAACCATGACAGGTCGGACAGGTCTGCGGCTGTGTACCTGGTTTTGCACCGCTACCGTGGCAAACGTCACACTCTTCCAGAGTCGGAATGCGGATCTCTTTGGTCACGCCACGTACAGCTTCTTCGAGGGTGAGCTCCATGTTATAGCGTAAATCAGCACCGCGCGCCGCACGTTGACGACCACGTCCGCCGCCAAAAATATCGCCGAAAACGTCACCAAAAATATCGCTGAAGTCTGCGCCGCCGCCCATGCCGCCTTGCTCAAACGCAGCATGACCATACTGATCGTATGCCGCACGTTTTTGCGAGTCGGTCAGAACTTCATAAGCTTCCTTGATCTCTTTAAATTTCGCCTCGGCCTCTTTGTCACCCTGGTTACGGTCCGGGTGGTATTTCATGGCCAGGCGTTTGTAGGCCTTTTTGATTTCACGCTCTTCCGCTGTTTTGGAAACGCCTAAAATCTCGTAATAATCTTGCTTAGCCATCTTTTTTAAATTGCCCCTAGATGAATGCACGGGCGGAGAGGAAATTCCCCTTCGCCCGTGTCAGTATAATTACCCGTTTATAGGGCGATTATTTTTTGTCTTTGACTTCTTCAAATTCAGCGTCGACAACATCGTCATCTTTCGCGTTGTTTGCAGAAGCATCAGCACCGGCAGTCTGCTGCTGGGCATGTTGCTGCTGGGCGATTTCCATCAGTTTCTGGGAAACCTGTGCCAGCTCCTGCATTTTCGCTTCGATAGCGGCTTTGTCTTCACCTTTCAGAGCAGTTTCCAGTGCAGTCAGTGCAGACTCGATAGCAGTTTTGTCGTCAGCCGGCAGTTTGTCGCCTGCTTCTTCAACCTGCTTACGGGTGCTGTGCAGCAGATGGTCGCCCTGGTTGCGAGTCTGTACCAGCTCTTCAAACTTACGGTCAGCTTCGGCGTTAGCTTCTGCGTCGCGTACCATTTTCTGGATTTCATCTTCGTTCAGACCAGAAGAAGCCTTGATGGTGATCTTCTGCTCTTTACCGCTGTTTTTATCTTTCGCGGAAACGTGCAGGATACCGTCAGCATCGATATCGAAGGTAACTTCGATCTGCGGCATGCCGCGCGGTGCCGGGTTGATACCATCCAGGTTGAACTGACCCAGAGATTTGTTATCAGCCGCACGTTTACGTTCACCCTGCAGCACATGGATGGTTACCGCAGACTGGTTGTCTTCAGCGGTAGAGAACACCTGGCTGTGCTTGGTCGGGATAGTGGTGTTTTTCGCGATCAGCGTCGTCATCACACCGCCCATGGTTTCGATACCCAGAGACAGCGGGGTAACGTCCAGCAGCAGTACGTCTTTCACGTCACCAGTCAGAACACCACCCTGAACAGCAGCACCGATTGCTACAGCTTCGTCCGGGTTAACGTCTTTACGCGGCTCTTTACCAAAGAACTCAGCAACTTTCTTCTGAACCATTGGCATACGAGTCTGACCACCAACGAGGATAACGTCGTCGATATCAGATACGGACAGGCCAGCGTCCTGCAGTGCAACTTTCAGCGGCTCAATGGAACGGTTTACCAGATCTTCAACCAGGCTTTCCAGTTTCGCACGAGTCACTTTGATGTTCATGTGTTTCGGACCGGTCGCATCTGCAGTGATGTACGGCAGGTTAACGTCGGTCTGCTGAGCGGAAGACAGTTCGATTTTCGCTTTTTCTGCCGCTTCTTTCAGGCGCTGCATTGCCAGCGGATCGTTGCGCAGGTCAATGCCCTGATCTTTCTTGAATTCTTCAACCAGGTAGTTGATCAGACGGCTGTCGAAGTCTTCACCACCCAGGTGGGTATCACCGTTGGTAGCCAGAACTTCGAAGGTTTTTTCGCCATCAACTTCGTCGATTTCGATAATAGAAATATCGAAAGTACCACCACCTAGGTCATAAACCGCGATAGTACGGTTGCCAGTACCTTTGTCCAGACCGTAAGCCAGCGCAGCTGCGGTCGGTTCGTTGATGATACGTTTTACTTCCAGACCAGCGATACGGCCTGCGTCTTTGGTTGCCTGACGCTGAGCATCGTTAAAGTATGCCGGTACGGTGATAACAGCTTCAGTTACCGGTTCACCCAAGTAATCTTCAGCGGTTTTCTTCATTTTTTTCAGCACTTCAGCAGAAATCTGCGGCGGTGCCATTTTCTGGCCTTTAACTTCGACCCATGCGTCGCCGTTATCAGCAGCAATAATTTTGAACGGCATGATGGAAACATCACGCTGTACTTCTTCGTCCTGGAAGCGGCGGCCAATCAGGCGTTTAATCGCAAACAGGGTGTTTTGCGGGTTCGTCACTGCCTGACGTTTAGCCGGCTGACCAACCAGAGTTTCACCATCCTGGGTATAGGCAATAATAGAAGGCGTGGTGCGATCGCCTTCGGCGTTCTCCAGCACACGAGGAGTGGTGCCATCCATAATCGCTACACAAGAGTTGGTAGTACCCAGGTCGATACCAATTATTTTACCCATCTAAACGTCTCCACTATATATTCGGTCATCATGTGGTTGTGAGTCTGTAATAGGGGCGAAATGTCTGGTTTCAACTGCCCAATTTCATTTTTTTGCAGACTCACTCACTGCGGTTGACTACTAAATGGGGTCGTAACCCACGTCATCAAGGGGGAGATGCAAAAATTTTTTGTGCTTTTGCGCAGAAATTTCGCGATATGGCAGGACAAGACGTAAAATTGACAGCAATTTTATTCATATAAAGAATGAATCGCAGCCAAGGCATTCATCAAAAAATTGTAATAAAAAGAAAAGATTACGTACCTGAATCTTCTCTTTATCAGCAGTAAACTAGTGGGTATTCATCCCTCTACCTCTTCCCACTAAGAGAATCCTTATGAAATCCGTTTTTACGATTTCCGCCAGCCTGGCGATTAGCCTGATGCAGTGCTGCACGGCGCAAGCAAACGACCATAAACTCCTCGGCGTCATTGCAATGCCGCGTAACGAAACCAACGATCTGGCGCTGAAACTTCCTGTTTGTCGCATTGTGAAACGCATACAACTCTCTGCCGACCATGGCGATTTACAGTTAAGCGGTGCATCGGTTTATTTCAAAGCCGCCCGGGTAATGCTGCCAACTTACTGATTTAGTGTATGATGGTGATTTTAAGGTGCTTGCGTGGCTTCCATTTCCATCAGATGTCCTTCCTGCTCCGCTACTGAAGGCGTGGTGCGTAACGGCAAAAGCACTGCCGGACATCAGCGCTATCTCTGCTCTCATTGCCGTAAAACATGGCAACTACAGTTCACTTACACCGCCTCTCAGCCCGGTACGCACCAGAAA
>NZ_MECT01000085.1:0-7833 GCF_001722145.1 Shigella sp. FC1544 | reverse complement strand
GTGACATCACCCCCCGGATCATGGACGACTGGGGGCAGTAATCATGCCGGGTCTGGCTGGCTAACACCCCATTATAAGGGGTACGAATAAAGTAACGGGAGTATCCTGGAAATGCAGAAAAGTAAACTCTTTGAGAAGGACGAGCAGAACGCCTGAAAATATGCCTTTCCCTTCAGGTTTGTCTGTGGATACCGCTTATTGATTTGAAAGGGCAAGCTGCCAACAGGCTGTTTGCAAAACTCAGGAGGTAAGCAATGAGGACACTACTTTCGGTGAAGTGGGGGAGTTAAAGTCACCTGCTATGCAGGTGACTTTATCCAGGCGAACGCGTTATCAGAACGCGTAGTTAAAGTTAGTACCGAACAGCCAGGCTTTACCTTCAGACTCGAACTGGTATGGGCCTTCGTTAATTTTCACGCTCTGACCGTGCATATAAGAAACACCAACGTCGACTGAAGCATCTTTATTAAATGCGTAAGTCGTACCTGCACTCAGCCAGAAACGGTCCTGGTCCGGAATGGAGATAGAACGATTCTGAGCCGGAACTGGGCTGTCATCAAAGGCGATACCGGTACGGAAGGTCCAGTTATCATCGTAGTAATAAGTGGTACCCAACGCGATGCGGTAAGCATCTTTAAAGCCTTCATGTTTCTGGAACAGCGTGTTGCCACTGGTTGAGGTCGCTTTCAGCTGCTGGAACTGACTCCAGCTGGTGTAAGCCAGGCTATAGTGAATCGCCCACTGTGGATCAACACGGTTATAACCTGACACTTCCCACATTTCAGGCAGGTTCAGCGTCAGATAACCCGATTGCGTTGCGCCACCTGTCGCGGTAGGAATTGGCAAACCGTAGTTATTAAACGCACGATTAAGATCGCTGCTGTAGTTACCTTTGAAGTCAATTTTCACTTCAGAACGGTAGGTCAGTGCATAGCGGTTATTTTTATCCAGTTCATACAGGATTCCGGCGTTCCAGCCAAAGCCCCACTGGTTACCGTTCAGATGAGCGATTTTGGTATTACTGTCGATACCGTTGGCGGTAGCTGCCAATGCTTGCCCTTGAGGAGTTTGCCTGGCAGGAGATTGCATAATCTGACCAGCAACCAACTGCCCCAGATCGCCTGCGAAACGTTCAATTTTCGCGCGAGCGTAGACGGCGTTGAAACCAAGGCCAAAGCTCCATGCATTATTTAAGCGATACGCACCGCTTAAGTTCAGGTTCATGGTTTCAAGGTCAGTTGTACCCCCGACAGAGCCGCCTGCATAAGTATCATTAAACTCTGTTGCCAGACCATAGTTAGAGGTAATAGAAGCGCCCCAACCAAATTGGTCGTTAATCGGTGCAACAAAGTGCATGTTCGGAACCCATGCCGTAGGCGCGATGTTATCGGCTTTCAGGCTACGACCAGACGGAGACGTTCCGCTGATATTCACATCCGGGTCAATATAAACCGCACCCGCAGAAAATGTCGGGCGGTCAAACATGGTAATCAATGCGGGGTTACGGCTAACGTTACCTGCATCATCGGCAATTGCGCCTTCCCCTGAATAAGCCCGGCCCAGGCCAGAGGAAGAAAATTCGTTTAACTGAAAGCCTGCCGACCAGGCCTGGGTGGAGATAAGTGCCACTGCGACTGCGAGAGCAGACTTTGTAAACAGGGTTTTCTGGCTCATGACCATAACCTCAATGATTTATTTTTATACAAACTATGTTACGTGCTGTAACAGGAGCGCGAAGTGTAGGGTCTGAGGTACATCTTAGAAATCAGACCAGTGGCGAGAGTATAGGTCGGACCAGCTGGAATGTTGCAAGTATGTTTCCATCTTTTTTCAAATATGATCTAAGAAACGCGATCCAGCTGGCAAAATTTGGAGGTTGCGCACTCGCGGATTCGGGTGAATTTTGTTTTAGATCATTTTTAAGTGTGATTTCGGTCACTTATCCGATTTTGCAGAATTAACAACTGGAGCAGCACTTTCCGGAAGCGTAAAATATCCACAACGTTTATCTGGCACCTTGGGTGCACATACAGAGGAAATCAACGATGAGTAAATGTAGTGCTGATGAAACCCCGGTTTGCTGCTGTATGGATGTTGGCACCATTATGGACAACTCCGACTGCACCGCGTCTTACAGCCGCGTGTTTGCAAACCGCGCAGAAGCAGAACAAACGCTGGCGGCGTTGACTGAAAAAGCCCGTAGCGTGGAATCCGAACCGTGCAAAATCTCCCCGACTTTCACTGAAGAGTCTGACGGTGTGCGCCTGGATATCGATTTCACTTTTGCCTGCGAAGCTGAAATGCTGATCTTCCAGCTGGGTCTGCGTTAATTCCTCTCGGGTACGTTCGCCCCTGTCAGTTGCTGGCAGGGGCGTTTTCTTTTCTTTCTCCTGTCTTCACTGTGTCATAGCTCCCACTTTCCTTTTTCTCCGCTTGGCTAAATGTAAAAAATGGTTAAGACTATGATCAGGTCAGACCACTTTATTTATTTTTTTACAGGGGAGTGTTATGGGTCAGGTTTTACCGCTGGTTACCCGCCAGGGCGATCGTATCGCCATTGTTAGCGGTTTACGTACGCCTTTTGCCCGCCAGGCGACGGCTTTTCATGGCATTCCCGCGGTTGATTTAGGGAAGATGGTGGTAGGCGAACTGCTGGCACGCAGCGAGATCCCCGCTGAAGTGATTGAACAGCTGGTCTTTGGTCAGGTCGTACAAATGCCTGAAGCCCCCAACATTGCGCGTGAAATTGTTCTCGGTACCGGAATGAATGTGCATACCGATGCTTACAGCGTCAGCCGCGCTTGCGCTACCAGTTTCCAGGCGGTTGCAAACGTCGCAGAAAGCCTGATGGCGGGAACTATCCGAGCGGGGATTGCCGGTGGGGCAGATTCCTCTTCCGTATTGCCAATTGGCGTCAGTAAAAAACTGGCGCGCGTGCTGGTTGATGTCAACAAAGCTCGAACCATGAGCCAGCGCCTGAAACTCTTCTCTCGCCTGCGTTTGCGCGATTTAATGTCCGTACCGCCTGCAGTAGCAGAATATTCTACCGGCTTGCGGATGGGTGACACCGCAGAGCAAATGGCGAAAACCTACGGCATCACCCGAGAACAGCAAGATGCATTAGCGCACCGTTCGCATCAGCGTGCCGCTCAGGCATGGTCAGACGGAAAACTCAAAGAAGAGGTGATGACTGCCTTTATCCCTCCTTATAAACAACCGCTTGTCGAAGACAACAATATTCGCGGTAATTCCTCGCTTGCCGATTACGCAAAGCTGCGCCCGGCGTTTGATCGCAAACACGGAACGGTAACGGCGGCAAACAGTACGCCGCTGACCGATGGCGCGGCAGCGGTGATCCTGATGACTGAATCCCGGGCGAAAGAATTAGGGCTGGTGCCGCTGGGGTATCTGCGCAGCTACGCATTTACTGCGATTGATGTCTGGCAGGACATGTTGTTCGGTCCGGCCTGGTCAACACCGCTGGCGCTGGAACGTGCCGGTTTGACAATGAGCGATCTGACATTGATCGATATGCACGAAGCCTTTGCAGCTCAGACACTGGCGAATATTCAGTTGCTGGGTAGTGAACGTTTTGCTCGTGAAGTACTGGGGCGTGCACATGCCACTGGCGAAGTGGACGATAGCAAATTTAACGTGCTTGGCGGTTCGATTGCTTACGGGCATCCCTTCGCGGCGACCGGCGCGCGGATGATTACCCAGACATTGCATGAACTTCGCCGTCGCGGCGGTGGATTTGGTTTAGTTACCGCCTGTGCTGCCGGTGGGCTTGGCGCGGCAATGGTTCTGGAGGCGGAATAATGGAAATGGCATCAGCGTTTACTCTTAATGTTCGTCTGGACAACATTGCTATCATCACCATCGACGTACCGGATGAGAAAATGAATACCCTGAAGGCGGAATTTGCCTCGCAGGTGCGCGCCATTATTAAGCAACTCCGTGAAAACAAAGAGTTGCGCGGCGTGGTGTTTATCTCCGCGAAACCGGACAATTTTATCGCCGGAGCAGACATCAACATGATCGGCAACTGCAAAACGGCGCAAGAAGCGGAAGCTCTGGCGCGGCAGGGCCAACAGTTGATGGCGGAGATTCATGCTTTGCCCATTCCGGTTATCGCGGCTATTCATGGCGCTTGCCTGGGTGGTGGGCTGGAGTTGGCGCTGGCGTGCCACGGTCGCGTTTGTACTGACGATCCTAAAACGGTGCTCGGTTTGCCTGAAGTACAACTTGGATTGTTACCCGGTTCAGGCGGCACCCAGCGTTTACCGCGTCTGATAGGCGTCAGCACAGCATTAGAGATGATCCTCACCGGAAAACAACTTCGGGCGAAACAGGCATTAAAGCTGGGGCTGGTGGATGACGTTGTTCCGCACTCCATTTTGCTGGAAGTCGCTGTTGAGCTGGCGAAGAAGGATCGCCCATCTTCCCGCCCTCTACCTGTACGCGAGCGTATTCTGGCGGGGCCGTTAGGTCGTGCGCTGCTGTTCAAAATGGTCGGCAAGAAAACAGAACACAAAACTCAAGGCAATTATCCGGCGACAGAACGCATCCTGGAGGTTGTTGAAACGGGATTAGCGCAGGGCACCAGCAGCGGTTATGACGCCGAAGCTCGGGCGTTTGGCGAACTGGCGATGACGCCACAATCGCAGGCGCTGCGTAGTATCTTTTTTGCCAGTACGGACGTGAAGAAAGATCCCGGTAGTGATGCACCGCCTGCGCCATTAAACAGCGTGGGAATTTTAGGTGGTGGCTTGATGGGCGGCGGTATTGCTTATGTCACTGCTTGTAAAGCGGGGCTTCCGGTCAGAATTAAAGATATCAACCCGCAGGGCATAAATCATGCGCTGAAGTACAGTTGGGATCAGCTGGAGGGCAAAGTTCGCCGTCGTCATCTCAAAGCCAGCGAACGTGACAAACAGCTGGCATTAATCTCCGGAACGACGGACTATCGCGGCTTTGCCCATCGCGATCTGATTATTGAAGCGGTGTTTGAAAATCTCGAATTGAAACAACAGATGGTGGCGGAAGTTGAGCAAAATTGCGCCTCTCATACCATCTTTGCTTCGAATACGTCATCTTTACCGATTGGTGATATCGCCGCTCACGCCACGCGACCTGAGCAAGTTATCGGCCTGCATTTCTTCAGTCCGGTGGAAAAAATGCCGCTGGTGGAGATTATTCCTCATGCGGGTACATCAGCGCAAACCATCGCCACTACGGTAAAACTGGCGAAAAAACAGGGCAAAACGCCCATTGTCGTGCGTGACAAAGCCGGGTTTTACGTCAATCGCATCTTAGCGCCTTACATTAATGAAGCTATCCGCATGCTGACCAAAGGTGAACGGGTAGAGCACATTGATGCCGCGCTAGTGAAATTTGGTTTTCCGGTAGGTCCAATCCAACTTTTGGATGAGGTAGGAATCGACACCGGGACTAAAATTATTCCTGTACTGGAAGCCGCTTATGGAGAACGTTTTAGCGCGCCTGCAAATGTTGTTTCTTCAATTTTGAACGACGATCGCAAAGGCAGAAAAAATGGTCGGGGTTTCTATCTTTATGGTCAGAAAGGGCGTAAAAGCAAAAAACAGGTCGATCCCGCCATTTACCCGCTCATTGGCGCACAAGGGCAGGGGCGACTCTCCGCACCGCAGGTTGCTGAACGGTGTGTGATGTTGATGCTGAATGAAGCAGTACGTTGTGTTGATGAGCAGGTTATCCGTAGCGTGCGTGACGGGGATATTGGTGCGGTATTTGGCATTGGTTTTCCGCCATTTCTCGGTGGACCGTTCCGCTATATCGATTCTCTCGGCGCGGGCGAAGTGGTTGCAATAATGCAACGACTGGCCACGCAGTATGGTTCCCGTTTTACCCCTTGCGAGCGTTTGGTCGAGATGGGCGCGCGTGGGGAAAGTTTTTGGAAAACAACTGCAACTGACCTGCAATAAGAAGGTCAAAGCTATATGAATCCGCGCTGAATGGCGGAGTATTGGTCAAAATGTAAACGCATATTGGCTATACTTACGCCATTGAGGTAAAAAACAGCGTTTCATTCGGTGAATGGATAAGGCACAATGCCGGCCACCGTTTTCTTTCTCTGGTTTCAGATGAAAGAAAATGGGCGAATCTGGTTAACAAAAGCGGTGCAATATGCAAGTTTTTATCATGCGTCACGGCGACGCAGCCCTCGATGCCGCCAGTGATTCGGTTCGTCCTCTGACCACTAATGGTTGTGACGAATCTCGCCTGATGGCGAACTGGCTGAAAGGTCAAAAAGTGGAAATCGAACGCGTTCTGGTGAGCCCGTTCCTGCGAGCCGAGCAAACACTGGAAGAAGTAGGGGATTGTCTGAACCTGCCTTCCAGTGCAGAAGTTCTGCCGGAGTTAACGCCCTGCGGCGATGTTGGTCTGGTCAGTGCCTATTTGCAGGCGTTGACCAATGAAGGTGTTGCTTCGGTACTGGTGATCTCTCACTTACCGTTAGTCGGGTATCTGGTTGCCGAGTTATGTCCGGGCGAAACGCCGCCTATGTTTACCACCTCGGCCATTGCCAGCGTAACGCTTGATGAAAGCGGAAATGGTACATTCAACTGGCAGATGAGCCCGTGTAATCTGAAGATGGCAAAAGCTATCTGATGTGTTCCAAATTATGCCCAATGAGGTAGATTCATTGGGCATAATTGCTCATCAGGCAGCGGATATCTGTCAACCTCACTACTATCGAAGACTCTCCTTATCTATAAATAAAACACTTTCTACATTCATTCGGAAATTATTCTTCTGCGCGTATCTTGATTTTGCCCAAAGTTACATGTTGAAATGAATAATGTCTGTTTGACACTCATTGTCATTTATTAATACAGATAATAGAGTTGAATAATCAGGCAGGATGTAATTGAAACTTGATTAAATTCTGGCTATAGTGTTTATATATTATATTGTCAAAAGTAGATAAATGCCAATCGCATTATATGTTCATTGTTTGTTTTTTAAGCTGTTGATATTCATTATTGATATACTTTCTATTTTTTCTAAATACTTATTCCGTATTTTTTAAGGATGTCCTTAAGATAATCTTTCTTCTGTCAATATATTAATTAAATCTACATTTACTCTTTAGTAAAATTAAATTGCATCAGGGGTGTGGAAACATCACTATGCGGCCCCACACCAACGAATACAATTTTCTACGACCTGTTCTTTTTGGATCGCATGCCGTATTCAATGGCTGGGTATAAACATTGGCTATTGACTGAATCAATGTATTGCAATGTTTATATTTTTAATTATTTATAGTTTAAGGACAAATAATGAGTAAGTTTGTTAAAACAGCTATTGCTGCGGCAATGGTGATGGGCGTGTTCACCTCTACGGCAACAATCGCTGCGGGTAACAACGGTACTGCACGTTTTTACGGCACCATTGAAGACTCAGTGTGTTCTATCGTTCCGGACGATCACAAACTGGAAGTTGATATGGGTGATATCGGTGCCGAAAAACTGAAAAATAACGGCACCACCACGCCGAAAAGTTTCCAGATTCGTCTGCAAGATTGCGTATTTGATACCTAGGAAACAATGACCACTACCTTTACTGGTACCGTTTCTTCTGCAAATAGCGGCAATTATTACACCATTTTCAGGTGATGCTGCCAACTTACTGATTTAGTGTATGATGGTGTTTTTGAGGTGCTCCAGTGGCTTCTGTTTCTATCAGCTGTCCCTCCTGTTCAGCTACTGACGGGGTGGTGCGTAACGGCAAAAGCACTGCCGGACATCAGCGCTATCTCTGCTCTCACTGCCGTAAAACATGGCAACT
>NZ_MECT01000084.1:0-7870 GCF_001722145.1 Shigella sp. FC1544 | reverse complement strand
CAAGGCGAGCTTCATTTAACGCCTTACGCAGTTGCAGAATTTCAGATTCCAGTTCAGCCACCGTGCGGGAACCAGGAGTACCGAGCCCTTTTCTGGCGGCGGTAACCCATTGTCCTAAAGTGCCTTCAGGAAGGGATAATCGGGAAGCGCCTTCACTGATCGAAAGTTGATTTTCAAGAACCGTTCTGACAGCTTCGGCTTTGAACTCTTTAGAGTAACGTTGGTTTTTTCTGCTCATTATTAGCTCCTTCTGATGCCATTCTATTTCAGGAAGGAGTGTCCGTTAAACTCAGGCTACCTCAGGCTGATCTAAGAGTGACGAAAAGAGTTTATCTTTCAGCGTGAGATCGTGTTCATAGACAATGCGACGAATGCTGCCTTCAATGCCCAGACGATCGGCATGATTCTGATAATAGAAAACGAAATCTTCACTCAGAACATCGTGGAGAAACGGAATGGTGAGGAGATCTTTGGGAAGCTGGCTCAGAGAGTCGCTGTCGAGAAAGAGGTCCGGCTCATTGAGATCGATTTGCAGATTGTTGTGCACCACCAGCGGCGACAACGTTTTTTCTGGCCCACTGCCAGCATATTGCAACGCCCAGACGCCAGCGGAAAGCAGTACTATTGCACCAAAACCTACAAGACCATAGAACCGCCAGCCTTTCGCCTTTTTTTCACCACTCATTGCCACATTCCTTGTGTATAGCCAGCCATTTTTTACGGGCACAGCCAAACTTTACCGTGCCCTAATACGACAAAAGCCCAGACTTTGCAGCCTGGACTTTTCAATTCAAACAAGGGAGATAGCTCCCTTTTGGCATGAAGAAGTAAAATTATTCTTCTTCTGGCTCGTCGTCAACGTCCACTTCCGGAGCGATTTCATCGTCCCCTTCCGCGACACTGCCGTCGATGGTATCGAGATCTTCCTCGTCAACCGGTTCAGCAACACGTTGCAGACCCACTACGTTTTCATCTTCCGCAGTACGGATGAGGATCACGCCCTGGGTGTTACGGCCCACGATGCTGATTTCTGAAACGCGAGTACGTACCAGCGTGCCGGCATCGGTGATCATCATGATCTGGTCGCAGTCATCTACCTGTACCGCGCCAACAACTAAACCGTTACGTTCGGTAACCTTGATGGAGATAACCCCTTTCGTCGCACGCGACTTGGTTGGGTATTCCGCCACTGCGGTACGTTTACCGTAACCGTTTTGCGTTGCGGTGAGGATTGCGCCATCGCCACGAGGCACGATCAGAGAGACGACTTTATCGCCTTCACCTAAGCGAATACCGCGAACACCGGTGGTGTTGCAGCCCATCGCACGGACAGAAGACTCTTTAAAGCGCACCACTTTACCTTCAGCGGAGAACAGCATTACTTCGTCTTCGCCGCTGGTCAGGTCAACGCCGATCAGCTCATCGCCGTCAACCAGTTTGATCGCCACTTTACCGGCGGTACGCAGACGGTTGAACTCGGTGAGGACAGTTTTCTTCACGGTACCGTTAGCGGTCGCCATGAAGACTTTCACGCCTTCTTCAAACTCGGTCACTGGCAGGATCGCAGTGATACGTTCGTCCTGCTCCAGCGGCAGCAGGTTGACGATCGGACGACCGCGCGCGCCACGAGTGGCTTCCGGCAACTGATAAACTTTCATCGAATAGACGCGACCACGGCTGGAGAAGCACAGAATATGGTCGTGAGTGTTCGCCACCAGCAGTCGGTCGATAAAGTCTTCTTCTTTAATACGTGCGGCAGATTTACCTTTCCCGCCACGACGCTGCGCTTCGTATTCAGAAAGCGGCTGATACTTAACGTAGCCCTGGTGAGAGAGCGTCACTACCACATCTTCCTGAGTGATCAGATCTTCCAGGTTGATGTCTGCGCTGTTGGCGGTGATTTCAGTACGACGTTTGTCACCGAACTGTTCACGAACCAGCTCCAGCTCTTCACGGATCACTTCCATCAAACGATCGGCGCTACCAAGAATACGCAACAGTTCCGCGATCTGATCCAGCAGCTCTTTGTATTCGCCAAGCAGTTTTTCGTGCTCAAGGCCGGTCAGTTTCTGCAAACGCAGATCCAGAATCGCCTGAGCTTGCTGTTCGGTCAGGTAGTACAGACCATCACGCACGCCGAACTCTGGCTCCAGCCATTCCGGACGCGCAGCATCGTCGCCAGCACGTTCGAGCATCGCGGCAACGTTGCCCAGCTGCCACGGATTAGCAACCAGCGCAGTTTTCGCTTCTGCAGGCGTCGGCGCATGACGGATCAGTTCGATGATCGGGTCGATGTTCGCCAGCGCCACGGCTAATGCTTCAAGGATATGAGCACGATCGCGAGCTTTACGCAGTTCGAAAATAGTACGACGGGTCACCACTTCACGGCGGTGACGAACAAACGCCGCGATGATGTCTTTCAGGTTCATGATCTTCGGCTGACCATGGTGCAATGCCACCATGTTGATACCGAAAGAAACCTGCAACTGGGTCTGGGAGTAGAGGTTGTTGAGCACAACTTCACCGACCGCATCGCGTTTCACTTCAATCACGATGCGCATACCGTCTTTGTCAGACTCGTCACGCAGCGCGCTGATGCCTTCCACGCGTTTTTCTTTTACCAGTTCCGCAATCTTCTCGATCAGGCGCGCTTTGTTTACCTGATACGGAATTTCGTGGACGATAATGGTTTCACGACCGGTTTTGGCGTCAACTTCCACTTCTGCGCGAGCGCGGATATACACCTTGCCGCGACCGGTACGGTAAGCTTCTTCAATACCGCGACGACCGTTAATGATTGCCGCCGTCGGGAAGTCCGGCCCCGGGATGTGTTCCATCAGCCCTTCAATGCTGATGTCTTCATCATCGATATACGCCAGACAACCGTTGATGACTTCCGTCAGGTTGTGCGGCGGGATGTTGGTTGCCATACCTACGGCGATACCGGAAGAACCGTTCACCAGCAGGTTAGGAATTTTGGTTGGCATGACGTCGGGAATTTTTTCCGTGCCGTCATAGTTATCAACGAAATCGACCGTCTCTTTTTCGAGATCGGCCATCAGTTCATGGGCAATTTTCGCCAGACGGATTTCCGTATAACGCATTGCCGCCGCAGAGTCGCCGTCGATGGAACCGAAGTTACCCTGACCGTCTACCAGCATGTAACGCAGCGAGAATGGCTGCGCCATACGGACGATCGTGTAATAAACCGCCGAGTCACCATGGGGATGGTATTTACCGATTACGTCACCAACGACACGGGCAGATTTTTTATAGGCTTTGTTCCAGTCATTGCCTAGTACGTTCATGGCGTAAAGTACGCGACGGTGTACCGGCTTCAGGCCATCTCGGACATCTGGCAGCGCACGGCCAACAATGACCGACATCGCATAATCCAGATAGGAGCTCTTCAGCTCTTCCTCAATGTTGACCGGTGTAATTTCTCTCGCAAGGTCGCTCATCTAACCGCTATCCCTCTACTGTATCCCGGATTCAAAGGTCGCAAATTATAACACAGCCGCGCAGTTTGAGGTAAACCTATACGCTTTATTCACATCCAATGCCTGATATACTCGTTTGTCTTGCCAATTACGGAGTAGAAGTGCCAATGAATGCCGAAAAATCGCCGGAAAACCATAACGTAGACCACGAAGAGATCGCTAAATTTGAAGCCGTCGCCTCCCGCTGGTGGGATCTTGAAGGTGAGTTCAAACCGTTGCACCGCATTAACCCGCTGCGTCTGGGCTATATTGCCGAGCGTGCTGGCGGTTTATTTGGCAAAAAGGTGCTCGATGTCGGTTGTGGCGGCGGCATTCTGGCCGAGAGTATGGCGCGCGAAGGCGCGACGGTGACCGGTCTGGATATGGGCTTTGAGCCATTGCAGGTGGCAAAACTGCACGCGCTGGAAAGCGGCATTCAGGTGGATTATGTGCAGGAAACCGTGGAAGAGCACGCGGCAAAACATGCCGGGCAGTATGATGTGGTGACCTGCATGGAGATGCTGGAGCACGTCCCCGATCCGCAGTCAGTGGTCAGAGCCTGTGCGCAACTGGTGAAACCAGGCGGCGATGTCTTTTTCTCGACGCTTAACCGCAACGGCAAGTCATGGCTGATGGCGGTGGTTGGCGCGGAATATATTTTGCGCATGGTGCCCAAAGGCACGCATGATGTGAAGAAGTTTATTAAACCGGCAGAACTGCTTGGCTGGGTAGATCAGACAAGCCTTAAAGAGCGACATATAACCGGGCTACATTACAACCCGCTCACTAATACTTTTAAACTCGGCCCCGGCGTGGATGTGAACTATATGCTGCACACGCAGAATAAGTGAGGTTGTTGTTTGGCCGAGCCAATGCCTGATGCGACGCTTGCCGCGTCTTATCAGGCCTACAAATGCTCCCCGTAGGCCGGATAAGGCGTTTACGCCGCATCCGGCAACCGTGCCGACTAGACAGTGATTACCATTTCACCGTCATCGACAAAAACCCTGCCGTCTGGGCAAAATCATCACTCCCTTTCTGCCACGCCACGCTGCCGCGCAGGGACACTCGCTGACTGGTATTGCCCGTGACTCCCACTTTTATTTCACCCCGTCGCTTCACCGCATCGTCACTGATAGTGCTGCCATCTTCTTCAATTTCCGTCGCATGGGGATCGTGATAATAATTCAGATCTAATGTTGGTGTGACACCAACCGCGGTACGCCATTCGCTGTGTAAACCCAGCCGCGTCTGAATATCATCCCCCTGCGATTGTGACACGCGCGCATGGTTAGCGGCGGTAAAATCATCCTGCTGCACGTCCTGATAAATCACCTGCGCCTGCGGTTCAATCACCACACCACGCCCCGGTAACCACTGATACCCGGCTTCCAGCGAGGCGATAATCCCCGACGAATGGTAACGATCCACGCCATCTTCATGTTCGGAAACATCATTGTTAAACCACGCGTATTGCAGCCAGCTATCCAGCCAGGCCCCCTGCTTCTAATTACCGTGCTGATACCAGCTTGAGGTCAGCCCAACGGCATAACCGTGGTTCTGGTTATCGGCGCGAGTTCCGGTCATATTCGAGCGGCTGTCGCCCTGATTATCACTGTAGCCACCAACCGCCCCAAGCATCCACTCGCCATCCGTGCCCCAGCGCCCGCTAAACAAGCCGCCGCTAAGCTGCACCGTAGAAGTGTCTTCCTGCTGAGCCAGTTGCCCTGCCGCCGTGTAATGATAACGTCCGCCGATAACACGTAAATTCAGCGTCTGACCATCGCCACCAGCGTGATCGCGTCGCTCCATCATAAACGCCTGATTTGCCGCCCGCAGGTTATTGAGATAACCGCCAACTTTGGCATTCAGCACCGGCTGGTAAGCGGGGATTGGATCGGGTGTTGGGTCAGGATCGGGTGTTGGGTCCGGGTCTGGATCAGATGGCGATGGCGGCGTTACTTCTTGCGATCGCAGATACCAGTCGTTGTTATCTTCCACTAGCGTGTAGTCATATGCTCCCATGTTGACGTAGCCACTGCCAGCCAGACTGAACTGTGCATTGTTTTGAAACTGCGTGGGATCAGCTGCGAAATCAACCACTTTAATGCCTGTCGATGTCGGCTCACCAATCCCTGTAATGGAGTTAACCACCACAGTTGTGTTGCCAGCAGTATTACCGTTCATCACCAATTGATCGCTTACCGAGTCATCGCCGTTTAATTCGCTGTCGAACAGTAGCGTACCGCCGCCGGTATAATCACCGTTTACCGTTAGCGTATCGCCAGCGACGCCATTTTGCAGGCTAACCGCACCGGACGTATTGGTCAGATCACCATTAACCGTCACGTCGGCAAGATAGGTCAGGCTGTCAGTTTCAAGGTTGGTATTAAGCTCACCTGTCAACGTCACGCCATCGGTAGCATTCACCAGCGTCCCATCGCCGTTAAACAATGAGGCATTAAGGGCGACGGAAGTATCCTGCCCGGTCAGACGCAAAACCGTACCATCGCTGATATCGATAGTGCCGCTGGAAGTAGCATCGATAGACTGAATATCCTGATCCGCGCCAGTAACGAACGTCGCCCCATCACCGACCCACAGTGACGAAGCATAAGGAAAGATATCCGCAACATCGCCTTTCAGGGTGCCTTCTTCGACACGTACTGCCGACTGCGTTGTACCGCTGGCGGTCAGCTCCAGCGTACCCGCCCCCGTTTTAGTAAATGTGCTACCCTCATCCTGATGCTGCCCGCTGCTGTCAGCCATCAGTGGCCCCACTGCGTGTCTACCCCCGCATCAACTGCCACTTCACCGTCGGCGCGCATTTCAATATCACGCCCATGCTCAGTCGTCGTAGAGCGAGTATCGACATTGGCAGTAATCTCCATCACGCTTTCTTGTTGCTTATCGGTAAAGATAACCTGGCGGTTATAGTGGGTATCTCCAAGCTGCGAGTTGTCGCTCACCATCAGCGTACCGGAGGCGATTTGTGTTGTGCCCAAATAACTATTATTGTTTGCCAGACTTACCTGCCCGTCGCTCGCATCGACCACCACGTAGACGCCATCTTTCCCGTCGCCGCCGATATGCAAATTGTCGCCACCTGCAAGATCTACCACATCCTGACTGCCGATAACCGTTCCGCTGCTGCCACTGACTTCAAGGCCATCATTGTATGATGTGCCGCTCTGCCAGGTGGAGAAATCAGAGAGATCGAGCACACCGCCGTTTAACACGATCGACTGCGGATCGTCCTGGAGAGCGGCGAGATCTGCCGCGTCGCCTTCCAGCGAAAGCACCGCACCATCATCAACGACTATATCGCCGGTTAGCGCCATCGACTGCGCCCCCGACAGCACGTAGCTGCCGTTTTGCGCAATGGTGAGCTGACCAGCACCTTCGATGGTGCCAGCAAAACTACCTTGATTAACAGTAACATTGCCACCAGCATCGATATTTAAAGTGCCATTCTGAAAGCCCGTCAATGAGTGCACAAAGGTTTGTTGGGTGGAGCCAACGTTTAGCTCTGCCTGATTCTGGTACTTATCAATACTCCCTATCGTCAGACCGTAGCAGTCTTGCGGATCGTCCTGGCAATGCGTATCGCCGACATTCATCAGGGAGTTGCTGCGGCCCAGGGTAACTTCACCGTTTTCAATCTGCATCTCGCCAGTAAAGTCATTGTTATCTGCATTAAGTACCAGATCGCCGGAACCTGTTTTGGTGATCAACCCGGTACCAGCAATAGAGTCAACAGCTCCGTCATTCTCTGTATTGCCGATAACCAGCGTTTTTCCGTCGGCAATATCAAAGGTAACTTCACTTAAGCCGAGATACATAAAGCCACCCGCCGCAGTGGAAGGACCATCTCCATAGCCTGCTGCGCTGTTGTTCTCATCCACTAACACGCCGCCGTTCTGGCTGTAGCTGTCATCAACAGAAATATCAATAAGATAGGGAGCCGTCGCGCTATTGGTATATATCGCCCCGCCATAACCTTCGGCAGTGTTGGTAATGACTCCAACTTACTGATAGTGTTTTATGTTCAGATAATGCCCGATGACCTTGTCATGCAGCTCCACCGATTTTGAGAACGACAGTGACTTCCGTCCCAGCCTTGCCAGATGTTGTCTCAGATTCAGATTATGTCGCTCAATGCGCTGAGTGTAACGCTTGCTGATAACGTGCAGCTTTCCCTTCAGGCGTGATTCATACAGCGGCCAGCCATCCGTCATCCATACCACGACCTCAAAGGCCGACAGCAGGCTCAGAAGACGCTCCAGTGTGGTCAGAGTGCGTTCACCGAAGACGTGCGCCACAACCGTCCTCCGTATCCTGTCATACGCGTAAAACAGCCAGCGCTGACGTGATTTAGCACCGACGTAGCC
>NZ_MECT01000083.1:0-7956 GCF_001722145.1 Shigella sp. FC1544 | reverse complement strand
ACGGTTGTGGCGCACGTCTTCGGTGAACGCACTCTGGCCACACTGGAGCGTCTTCTGAGCCTGCTGTCGGCCTTTGAGGTCGTGGTATGGATGACGGATGGCTGGCCGCTGTATGAATCACGCCTGAAGGGAAAGCTGCACGTTATCAGCAAGCGTTACACTCAGCGCATTGAGCGACATAATCTGAATCTGAGACAACATCTGGCAAGGCTGGGACGGAAGTCACTGTCGTTCTCAAAATCGGTGGAGTTGCATGACAAGGTCATCGGGCATTATCTGAACATAAAACACTATCAGTAAGTTGGCAGCATTACCGGAAAGGAATTCCAGTTAATTGGGATAAACTTAACAATAAAAGAACTGACAACGTTTTATTATCTCTCACGTAGAACAACGGCATCAAAAAAATCATCTACAAAGAAATAGTGAAAGCGACGACAGTTTAATTTCACTGCAGGCTGGGTAACTCCAGCCTGCTTTCCTGCATTACATCACCGCAGCAAACGCCTTTGCCACACGTTGTACATTTGCCGTATTTAACCCGGCGACACACATGCGACCGCTGGCGATGAGATAGACACCAAATTCTTCACGTAGTCGGTCAACCTGAGCGGCACTTAAACCGGTATAACTGAACATGCCGCGCTGATTAAGCAGATAATCGAAATTGCGTTCTGGCATCTCTGTGCTTAATACCTTCACCAATTCCTGACGCATTGCCAGAATGCGAGTACGCATCTCTTCTACTTCCGCCAGCCAGCTGGCTTTCAATGCCTCGTCATTCAGCACTGCAGCCACCACCTGCGCACCCAAATTCGGCGGGCTGGAGTAGTTGCGGCGAACTGTTGCTTTCAATTGCCCCAGTACGCGGCCAGCGGCTTCGGCATCTTCACACAGAACAGAAAGTCCGCCGACGCGCTCGCCGTAAAGGGAGAAAATTTTCGAGAACGAATTGCTCACCAGAGCGGGTAATCCAGCGCTGGCAATGGCGCGAATAGCGTAGGCATCCTCTTCCATACCGGCACTAAATCCTTGATAGGCAATATCGAGGAATGGGATAAGCTCGCGGGCTTTGAGAATTTCAATCACCGCATCCCACTGATCATTAGTGAGATCGGCACCTGTTGGGTTGTGGCAACATGGATGCAGCAACACAATACTGCGGGCAGGTAATGTTTTCAGCGTCGCCAACAGGTCATTAAAGCGCACGCTGTTAGTCGCTTCGTCATACCAGGGGTAAGTACTCACTTCGAATCCAGCCCCGGCGAATATTGCTACGTGGTTTTCCCAGGTAGGATCGCTGACCCAGACGCCTGATTCCGGGAAGTAGCGTTTCAGGAAATCCGCGCCCACTTTCAATGCCCCTGAGCCGCCAAGGGTTTGAATGGTTGCTACGCGCTGTTGTTGCAGTACCGGATGGTCCGCACCAAACAGCAGCGGCGCAATGGCATGGCGATAGCTGTTAAGCCCTTCCATCGGTAAATAAAGCGAAGCGCCATGGGGCTGCGCATTCAGGCGCGCTTCCGCCTCCGCCACGGCTTTCAGTTGTGGAATAATTCCGTCTTCGTTGTAGTACAGACCGATACTTAAATTCACTTTGTCGCTGCGAGGGTCTTCTTTAAAACGCTCCATAAGCGTAAGAATCGGGTCGCCAGCGTAGGCGTCAACTTTTTGAAACACGCGATGGTTCTCCAGGTTTACGGGCAGGTGGTTAAAACACAATAAACCGGAAGAAGGCGAAGAGCGAGTGGATGTTCAGGAGCGAACGGCAATTAGCAACAGAGTGAGACTCATGACAAACGAACATCCGCCAGAGGCACGACCTTTATAAGAGCATGAAAGAACATCAACTTATTGAATTTTTAGGATTTTATTGGCCGGATAAGGCATTCACGCCGCATCCGGCACAGACAATCAAATATTACAGAACGATTAATCCACGTATTTCATCGCGACCCTTGAAGTCAGGCGCGTAATAAGTTCGTAAGCGCTCACTTTTGTCATTTCAGCGATACGTTCTACGGGCAAACCTTCGCCCCATAAAATGACCGGATCCCCGGCTTTGTCCTGCGCCTGTGGACCTAAGTCTACGCAGATCATATCCATCGCCACGCGCCCGACAATCGGTACTTCGCGACCGTTCACCAGCACTGGCGTACCGGATGGAGCGGCGCGCGGATAACCATCGCCATAGCCCATCGCGACTACGCCAAGACGGGTATCACGTTCGCTTACCCAGGTTCCACCATAACCAACAGGCTCTCCGGCTTTATGCTCACGCACGGCAATCAGGCTGGAGGTTAGTGACATCACTGGCTGACAGCCAAAATCGGCACCGGTGGAGCGATCTTCCAGCGGCGAGACGCCATAAAGAATGATGCCCGGGCGCACCCAGTCAAAATGCGATTGTGGCCACAGCAGAATGCCACCCGACGCGGCAATGGAACGTTGACCAGGTTTGCCTTCGCAAAAGGTATTAAAGATAGCGAGTTGTTTCTCGGTTGCGCCACATTTTGGTTCATCCGCGCGCGCAAAATGGCTGACGATATTCACCGGCTGACGAACGTTTTTGCACTGTGTCAGGCGATGATAAAACGCCCCAGCCTGTTCCGGCCTTACGCCCAGACGGTGCATACCGGTATCGAGTTTCATCCAGACGGTAACCGGCTCGTCCAGGCTAGCCTCTTCCAGCGCAGCCAGCTGTTCTTCGTTATGCACGGCGGTATGAAAATGTTGCGCAGAAATCGTCGGCAGATCTCTGGCATCAAAAAAGCCTTCGAGTAACAGTACAGGTTTGGTGATTCCCCCCGCACGCAGTCGCAGAGCTTCTTCGAGACGGGCTACGCCAAAGGCGTCAGCATCGGGGAGCGTTCGCGCGGTCTCAAGAAGACCGTGACCATAAGCGTTCGCTTTCACCACCGCAACCATTTTACTGGCAGGGGCCAGTTCACGAAGACGTTGCAGGTTGTGTCGCAGAGCGCGGCGGTTAATCACAACAGTTGCCGCTTGCATTTGTGTTCCTTGATAAGTGTTTGCTTTAATTACCTAATTCATAAAATAATTATTATTCGTCGTCGTACTGCGGCCCCGCATAGTTGTCGAAGCGCGACCATTGACCGTTAAAGGTCAGGCGTACCGTCCCGATTGGGCCGTTACGTTGTTTACCGATAATAATTTCCGCGATGCCTTTTAAATCACTGTTTTCGTGATACACCTCATCACGATAGATAAACATGATCAAGTCCGCATCCTGCTCGATAGAGCCAGATTCACGCAGGTCGGAGTTGACCGGGCGTTTGTCGGCACGTTGTTCCAGAGAACGGTTCAACTGGGACAGCGCCACCACCGGCACGTTCAGTTCTTTCGCCAGTGCTTTCAGCGAGCGAGAGATTTCTGCAATTTCCAGCGTACGGTTATCGGAAAGCGCCGGTACGCGCATCAGTTGCAGGTAGTCGATCATGATAAGCCCGATGCCGCCGTGTTCACGGGCAATACGGCGTGCGCGGGAACGCACTTCCGTTGGCGTCAGGCCGGAGGAGTCATCGATATAGATATTGCGTTTTTCGAGCAAAATACCCATGGTGCCGGAAATGCGCGCCCAGTCTTCATCATCGAGCTGCCCGGTACGGATTTTAGTCTGGTCAACGCGCGACAGCGACGCCAGAGAACGCATCATAATCTGTTCTGAAGGCATCTCCAGCGAGAAGATAAGTACTGGTTTATCCTGCAACATCGCCGCGTTTTCGACGAGGTTCATCGCAAATGTTGTTTTACCCATCGACGGACGCGCGGCGACGATGATCAAATCCGACGGCTGCAAGCCAGCGGTTTTTTTGTTGAGATCGTCATAACCGGTGTTTACTCCGGTAACGCCATCGTGTGGCTGCTGAAACAACTGCTCAATACGCGCCACGGTTGCGTCGAGCACATCGGCGATGTTCTTCGGCCCTTCGTCTTTGTTTGCACGACTTTCGGCAATTTTAAAGACGCGGGATTCAGCAAGGTCCAGCAGATCTTCGCTGGTACGCCCCTGCGGATCAAAACCGGCTTCAGCAATCTCATTCGCAACCGAGATCATCTCACGGACAACGGCACGTTCACGCACGATGTCAGCATAAGCACTGATGTTCGCCGCACTTGGCGTATTTTTTGACAGCTCTGCCAGATAAGCAAAACCACCGACGCTATCGAGTTGCCCCTGGCGTTCCAGCGATTCCGCAAGGGTAATCAGATCGATAGGACTACCGCTTTCCTGCAAACGCGCCATTTCAGTAAAGATATGGCGGTGTGGGCGGGTGTAAAAATCGTCTGCCACCACACGCTCGGCTACATCGTCCCAGCGTTCGTTATCCAGCATTAAACCGCCCAACACCGACTGCTCCGCTTCGATCGAGTGCGGAGGCACTTTCAGCCCGGCAACTTGTGGATCGCGTTCGCGGGGTTCAGCCTGCTGTTTGTTGAAGGGTTTATTTCCTGCCATAGTGAATGGAGTTACCGAGATAAAGAATGGGTCGAAACTTTACCATATGAAGCAGACCCTGACGATACGTTCTGGAGGACACATGGCAACACGAATTGAATTTCACAAGCACGGTGGCCCGGAAGTACTTCAAGCCGTAGAGTTCACTCCTGCCGATCCGGCAGAGAATGAAATCCAGGTCGAAAATAAAGCCATCGGCATCAATTTTATCGACACGTATATCCGCAGCGGCCTTTACCCGCCGCCATCACTACCCAGCGGATCAGGTACCGAAGCGGCAGGCATCGTGAGTAAAGTCGGCAGTGGTGTAAAGCATATTAAGGCAGGCGATCGTGTAGTCTATGCGCAGTCGGCGTTAGGCGCTTACAGCTCTGTGCATAACATTAATGCGGATAAAGCGGCGATTCTGCCTGCGGCTATTTCTTTTGAGCAAGCTGCAGCATCTTTCCTGAAAGGCTTAACGGTTTATTATCTGCTGCGCAAAACCTATGAAATTAAACCCGATGAACAGTTCCTGTTCCACGCAGCGGCTGGCGGCGTTGGCTTGATTGCCTGCCAGTGGGCAAAAGCTCTGGGCGCGAAACTTATCGGCACCGTAGGAACCGCGCAAAAAGCGCAGAGCGCGCTAAAAGCCGGCGCGTGGCAGGTTATTAACTATCGTGAAGAGAATCTGGTCGAGCGATTGAAAGAGATCACCGGCGGTAAGAAAGTGCGCGTAGTGTACGATTCCGTGGGCAGAGACACCTGGGAACGGTCGCTGGATTGCCTGCAACGCCGCGGCTTAATGGTCAGTTTTGGCAACTCATCAGGTGCGGTTACCGGTGTGAACTTAGGCATTCTCAATCAAAAAGGCTCGTTGTATGTGACACGCCCTTCCCTGCAAGGCTATATCACCACGCGGGAGGAATTAACCGAGGCCAGTAATGAACTGTTCTCTTTGATTGCCAGCGGTGTGATTAAGGTCGATGTCGCCGAGCAGCAGAAATATCCGCTGAAGGATGCGCAGCGTGCGCATGAGATTCTGGAAAGCCGGGCGACGCAAGGTTCCAGCCTGCTGATTCCATAAAAGAAATAGGGCTTCCACCTGGGAAGCCCTTTCTTTTTATAGTCGGCTGTATGTAGGGTACAGCACGATGAATCTGTTAGAGGCGCAATAGTGACAGATTTGATTATCAATTCCTATTTTGTTCTAAGGATAAAACCTTAGGTTGTGATCATCCGCACAATCCCTTAGTAACGCCAGCGGTCATAACGCTGATATTTAGGCACTTTTGGTGCTTTAATCGCCTTAATAACCCACACCACCGCAATCGCCAGTAGTAACCACGGCAGCAACTTAATCATCAATGCCAGCATACCGCCGAGGAACATAATGGCCGTCGCCACAACCAGCGCGGCGATAATGCCCAGCAACGAAACGCCGGTGACCATCAGCATGACAAAAAAGCCAATCACAAAAAGTAGTTCCAGCATGATGCTCTCCCAAATATGAAATCTCTTGCTGGCATTACAAGAATCATGCCAAAAATAATCTATTGATTTAACAGCAAAACGCCCCGCGACGGTGCGCAGGGCGTGGTGAATTTGACTACTTTTTGGTGAAAAGTTAACGCTTATCCGCCACCAGTTTGAGCGCGTGTTCCAGCACATTAATGTCTGCACCCGCTTTATGGGCATTTTCACTTAAATAACGCCGCCACTGCCGCGCGCAGGAATACCCTGGAACAAGCCCAACATATGCCGGGTAATATGGCCGAGATACGTCCCCTGGCTGAGTTCACGCTCAATGTACGGATACATGGCGCGCACTACCGCCACCGGATAGGCATCGGTATCCGAGGAACCAAAGATCTCCCGGTCTACCGCCGCCAGAATACCCGGATTCTGATACGCCTCGCGCCCGACCATCACGCCATCCATATGTTGCAGGTGTGCTTTGGCCTCTTCCAGCGACTTGATACCACCGTTAATCGACATTGTCAGATGCGGAAAGTCACGCTTCAGTTGATACACACGCGGATAATCGAGCGGCGGGATTTCACGGTTTTCTTTCGGGCTTAACCCCGAAAGCCAGGCTTTACGTGCATGGATGATGAACATCCCACACTCGCCTTTGCCGGAAACGGTGTTGATGAAATCGCAGAGAAATTCATAGCTGTCCTGGTCATCGATGCCAATACGCGTTTTCACCGTCACCGGAATCGACACCACATCGCGCATCGCTTTCACGCAATCGGCAACCAGCTGCGCATTACCCATCAGACACGCACCAAACATGCCGTTCTGCACCCGGTCAGACGGGCAGCCGACATTCAGGTTGATCTCATCATATCCACGCGCTTCTGCCAGCTTCGCACACTGTGCCAGCGCCGCCGGATCGCTACCGCCGAGTTGCAACGCTACCGGATGTTCTTCTTCACTGTACGCCAGGTAATCACCTTTACCGTGAATAATCGCCCCTGTGGTCACCATTTCGGTATACAGCAACGTATTGCGGGAAAGCAGACGCAAGAAATAGCGGCAATGTCTGTCCGTCCAGTCGAGCATTGGTGCAACGCTAAACCGACCACTCCAGTGAACGTCAGTTTTTTCAGGCATTGCGCTGGTTTGGTTGATTTTTTGCATTTCAGAATTACCGTGCATTTTCAAATGTAGAGATTATTTTATCGATATATCATGGGGTTATGTTATTCAGCATCACTATTCAGGAGGCTCAATAGCGGGGTACTATACCATAACAACAGGAAGCGCCTGTCTCATTGCAAAAGAAAATTGAGATCCTCTCAAGGCATGAAGCTCTCACGAAGTGATGGAAATAATCTTATTAGCCGTTAACTTTGTTAAGGCCAATGATAAACAATCCAGGTTCGACGATAAATAAAAAATCACACATTAAACTCTGGTGATATATCTCCCTGCTAATAGCATTGATAGAGAAAAAAGAACCCAATAAATATTGGGTCCTTTTATATAATGCCTTCCATACTATCGAAGAACTTCACATATTATTTCTCCGATTTAACCCCGAACAAATCATAAATTAATTTAGAAGTGTCTGTAAGTATTTTAATCTCTTCCTTTGAGGTTGGGTCAAACGACTTCGCGAAGCTAATTAATTGTGGTGCAGCATCTCGCATTTTGCTTAAAATATCAGGATCGAGCGTCCCTTCATTCACCAGATGTGACATCTTATCCAGATAGCCATCAAAATTCATTTCTCCCCCATCAGCCAGACGCTTCATCTCTCCCAGGTACTTCTTCATATCACGTTGAGGGTGATGCTGCCAACTTACTGATTTAGTGTATGATGGTGTTTTTGAGGTGCTCCAGTGGCTTCTGTTTCTATCAGCTGTCCCTCCTGTTCAGCTACTGACGGGGTGGTGCGTAACGGCAAAAGCACTGCCGGACATCAGCGCTATCTCTGCTCTCACTGCCGTAAAACATGGCAACTGCAGTTCACTTACACCGCTTCTCAA
>NZ_MECT01000082.1:0-7980 GCF_001722145.1 Shigella sp. FC1544 | reverse complement strand
ACGGTTGTGGCGCACGTCTTCGGTGAACGCACTCTGGCCACACTGGAGCGTCTTCTGAGCCTGCTGTCGGCCTTTGAGGTCGTGGTATGGATGACGGATGGCTGGCCGCTGTATGAATCACGCCTGAAGGGAAAGCTGCACGTTATCAGCAAGCGTTACACTCAGCGCATTGAGCGACATAATCTGAATCTGAGACAACATCTGGCAAGGCTGGGACGGAAGTCACTGTCGTTCTCAAAATCGGTGGAGCTGCATGACAAGGTCATCGGGCATTATCTGAACATAAAACACTATCAGTAAGTTGGAGTCATTACCTATGCAGCATATTGTTTCGTGGGACGATAAAAGTGAATTAATCATTGGTCAATTGCATAACATTCAGGGCCGACAATTATTTTTAATGGCATTTCACCAATCGCATACCAGTTTTTCTGTAGCAAATGCACCTGATGAACCACATATTGAACAATTGGTTGGCGAGTGCCGTGTTATGCGGCAATTAAAACGACTCATTAGCCGTATTGCACCCAGCCCATCCAGCGTTATGGTGGTTGGTGAAAGCGGCACGGGTAAAGAAGTCGTCGCCCGAGCAATCCATAAGTTGAGCGGAAGACGGAATAAACCCTTTATTGCTATCAACTGTGCCGCGATTCCGGAGCAGCTTCTGGAAAGCGAACTGTTCGGTTATGTTAAAGGCGCATTTACTGGCGCTTCTGCCAACGGTAAAACAGGGTTGATTCAGGCGGCGAATACGGGCACGCTGTTTCTCGATGAAATAGGTGATATGCCATTAATGTTGCAGGCTAAATTACTGCGCGCTATTGAGGCGCGTGAAATTCTGCCGATTGGTGCCAGTAGCCCAATACAAGTCGACATTCGCATCATTTCTGCAACTAATCAGAATTTGGCCCAGTTCATTGCCGAAGGTAAATTCCGCGAAGATCTCTTCTACCGACTTAATGTTATCCCGATAACTCTGCCACCGCTGCGTGAACGTCAGGAAGATATTGAACTATTGGTGCATTACTTTTTACATCTGCATACCCGTCGTCTGGGATCGGTTTATCCTGGCATTGCTCCCGATGTCGTCGAAATATTGCGTAAGCATCGTTGGCCCGGAAACCTGCGCGAGTTAAGCAATTTGATGGAATATCTGGTTAACGTAGTTCCTTCAGGTGAAGTTATCGACAGCACGCTATTGCCGCCAAATCTGCTGAATAATGGCACAACGGAGCAAAGTGATGTAACAGAGGTCAGTGAGGCGCACCTGTCACTCGATGATGCGGGCGGCACGGCGCTGGAGGAGATGGAAAAGCAAATGATCCGCGAGGCGCTTTCACGTCATAACAGCAAGAAGCAAGTTGCTGATGAACTGGGCATCGGCATTGCTACGCTCTATCGCAAGATTAAGAAATATGAGTTGTTAAACACATAACCTCAGTGAATCCGGCCTGAATTCAGGCCGGATATCCTTTTACTTCGTTTTCTCGCAATCCAGAACTGTATTTACAATCATCTGATACCCCGTGCAGCGACAAAGATTTCCCGCCAGTCCGCGACGAATTTCCGTAATGGTTAATGGCTTCTCGCGTGGTTTCGCCAGCATTGCCGTGGTAGCCATAATCAGGCCAGGCGTACAAAACCCGCACTGCACTGCGCCGGATTTCGCATAAGCCTGCTGAACATGAGAAAGTTTTCCGCCTTTCGCTTCACCTTCCAGCGTGCGGATCTCTTTTCCTTCAGCCCAGGCGGCAAGGTATAAGCAACTGTCTATTGCTGTGCCGTCGACCAACACCGTACAGGCACCACATTCACCCACGCAGCACCCTTGTTTGACACTTAGCAGTCCTTGTTCGCGGAGTAATTCCGAGAGCGGCGTGCCTGGTGCGGCGTGAAGCTGAAAAGGCATCCCGTTAATGGTGCATTCGATGGTAATTGTTTCGCTGTGATTCATTGCAATTTTCCCCCCGCCGCGGCGACGGCTTCGCTAATCACTTTTTTGGTCATCGTCTGGATGAGATGCAGACGAAACTCTTTACTGGCCCGCCATGAAGAACGCGGGGCGACATCTTGCAGGACAGATTCGCTGATAGCTTCCAGCGTTTGCAGGTTTAATGGCGCATTTTGTGCAGTCTGTTCGGCATGTTGGCAGCGAATCGGCGTTGGCGCGGCAACACCAAATGCCAGGCGTAATTCGCTGAAATTGCCGTTATCCAGTCGGCAATGTGCGGCGCAGCCAATCGTTGAAATATCCATTGCGTCGCGCATGGCATATTTAAAATGCGCGCTGCCCGCGTGTTCTTTCGGCTGTGGCGGAAAATGAAAGGCGACGAGGATTTCGTCATGCTCAAGAGACACTTTGCCCGGCCCGGTGTGAAAGCCATTAATCGGGACGAAACGAACACCGCGCGGGGAGTGGATCTCCAGTTTCGCGTCATAAATTAGCGTTGGCGTGGCAGAATCTGCGCTGGTGGCACCGTTGCAAATATTTCCACCGTAGGTAGCGACGTTACGGATCTGCAGTCCAGCAATGGACGTGGCCGCAGCACATAACGCCGGGAGATGACGTTGAGTTATAGGATCTTCTATTAGCTGGGTAAATGTCGTTGCAGAGCCGATACGTAGCGAGCCATCTTCCGCCAGCGTAATTCCCCGCAGCTCCGCCAGATTATGAATATCAACAATATGGCGATAACGGTCATTGTGATGGTGGAGCTGAATCAGTACGTCAGTGCCACCGGCGAGCAGTTTGGCCTGCGGGTTGTCAGCCAGCAGGTTGATGGCATCGGCAAGGGTTGCTGCGCGATGGTAAGAAGCAAAATCAAACATGATGTTATCCTCAAATCAATCCTGCCAGATGGAACTCTTCATATAACCGTTTTGGCGTCAGCGGCAGTGTATTGATTGCAACACCGGTAGCCATCTTCACCGCGTTACGAATAGCAGCGGCAACAGGAATTATTGGTGGCTCACCCAGTGACTTATGTCCGTATGCGGATTGCGGCTCATTGATTTCGACGAATGCGCTTTCCAGTTGTGGCAGATCCGGCATGGTCGGCATTTTGTAATCCAGCAGATTGGGGTTACGGACCACGCCGCTTTTAGCATCGATGATCATCTCTTCAAATAGCGCCCAGCCAATGCCCATTCCCATTCCGCCGTGTACCTGACCTTCTGCCAGCAGTGGATTAAGAATATGCCCTGAGTCATGAACGTTGAGGATGCGGTTGATGGTGACTTTGCACAGCGCAATATCGACCGTCAGATCAACAAAGGTACAGCCAAACGCCGGTGGGTTAGTGGTGGTTTTGATGGAGCTTTCAGCAGAGAGCTGCCCGCCGCGTTCAGGGTGGTAGAAAGCGTCCATCGCCAAATCTTTTAACGACATTAACGGCTCTTCCGGTCGTTCAACCAGCACGATATGGCCTTTTATCAGGGTCAGATTCATCGCTGACTGATGTAGCATGACTGCGGCGTGAGCGATGATTTTCTCTTTTAATAATAGTGCCGCACTGCGCAGCGCAGGCGCGGCAACATAGCTCTGGTGTGAGGCAAATGTGCCGGGATCGAACGGCGTAACGTCGGTATCTTGAGTTGAAATAACGCGAACGTCGCTGACCGGAACCCCCACGGTTTCTGCCACCATTTGCGAGAAGACGGTGTCGGCACCCTGACCGATTTCCGTCGCGCCGCTTTGCACGTTGATGGTTCCATCCTGATTCATCAGAAGGCGCGCGCCTGCTATTTCTACGCCGACAGGCCAGGTGTTAGAGGTGTAGCTAAAACAGGCGACGCCAACGCCGCGGCGCAAATTGCCTTGCTGGTTCTGGCATTCTGCACGGCGTTTTTCCCATTCAAAGATTTTCCGGCCTTTTTCAAGACACTCCGGCAACCCTGCGCTGTAAATACGTTTGCCCGTGAGCGGATTAGCATCTCCTTCGCGGGCGGCGTTGCGTAAACGAATTTCAACAGGATCAATACCTAACGCTGTCGCGGCGTCATCAAGCATAGACTCAACGGCAAATACGACTTGTGGCGCGCCATAACCACGCATCGCACCAGCCGAGGGGAGGTTGGTATAGCAGGTCTTTGAACTGTAAGCGTAGGCACAACGAGGATAAAGGTAAGCGACTTTATTCCCCCCCGCAGAAGCGATAGAGTGCCCGTGAGATGCATAAGCGCCGGTGTTAGACAGAACATCCAGACTATAACCTTTCAATGTTCCGTCGCGGTTCACGCCCATTTGCCCGTCAATGGTAAAAGCGTGGCGGGTACGGGTTGCGAGGAAACACTCTTCACGGCTAAGGGAAACTCTCACCGGAATGCCGCCAAGCTTGCTGGTCAGGAATGCCGCCATTGGCTCTTCCAGTACATCCTGTTTATTACCAAAACCGCCACCGACAAATGGTTTGATGACTCGTACGCATGACCAGGGAATATCCAGCGCCTGACCAACCACGCGGCGAACAATGTGCGGGATCTGGGTGCTGGAAACGATGGTAATTCGCGAGTCATCCTCCATCCACGCCAGCGATGTTACGCTTTCCATGTGACAATGTTGAATAACGGGGGTCTGATAGTGCCCCTGTACCTGGTAGTCGGCGGCATCGATTGTTTGTTGGACATTACCCGTCGACATCGTGCTTTGTTTCAGTAAATTGCCACCGTTATGGATTGGTGCAGCGTCTTCTGCCAGCGCCGCTTCTGGCGTGGTGATAACGGGTAATTCTTGCCACTCAATGCTGACCAATTGCGCCGCTTTTTCTGCCGTGAGTTCATCGCGGGCCACGACGATGGCAACGGCGTCACCATGATGACGAACATGGCGAGTTAGCAGTGCGCGATCGGCGGTATCGCGCTTGTTTTCGTCAAGTGTCCAGGCATGCCCAGCTGTAGCGAATGGAATATCAGGCACATCTTCCCAGGTAAAAATCGCCAGTACGCCCGGCAAACTTCTGGCTTGTTCATCATTAATACTTACGGCATAACCATGTACGATAGGGCTACGTACATATTTCGCATAACACATGCCCGCCATAACATAATCGTCAGTATATCGTGCCCGCCCGGTGACCTTAGCAATGGCATCGACGCGCATGCATGATTCACCCGTAGCGGTTGCTTCCCGCGCTTCCATAGAAATCCCCTCGATTTGAACATTTGGTTCTTATGGCAAAGATTTAGTCTAAGCAGGCAAGATTTACGCCAGAAACGACGATAAGCGTTAGGGGAGGTAGGAAGTGTGATGACGTTAAAAAAACACAGATATGATACGAAACAGGAGTCTGAATAGGGGCAGTGATACGTATCAATATGAGTGGCGATAAAATCAATGTGATAAATTGGGATTATTACGCATCAGGATGGGAAATAGGGTAAAAAGTCAGGAAGTTCGATACCTCTACAGCGAATATTTTGCTGATGATACTTCCCTTTGCCAAATGAAATTAACCTCTTTCTCTATTACCACGTTTTTCCAGAAGCAAGAGATTGGGTATCAAGAGGCTGGCTGCTATGATAAGGCGTCTTGTTTTTTAAGCGAGGAAAGATTTTGAGTGCGGGACGCCTGAATAAAAAATCTCTGGGTATCGTGATGTTGTTATCGGTTGGACTGCTTTTGGCGGGCTGTTCGGGTAGCAAATCATCCGATACAGGAACGTATTCCGGCTCCGTTTACACCGTGAAACGGGGGGATACGCTATATCGTATTTCGCGCACCACGGGAACCAGCGTAAAAGAACTGGCGCGACTGAACGGCATTTCCCCCCCTTACACCATTGAAGTTGGTCAGAAACTAAAACTGGGTGGGGCGAAAAGTAGCAGTAGTACACGTAAATCAACCGCCAAATCAACGACCAAAACCGCATCGGTTACACCGTCATCAGCGGTACCGAAATCTTCCTGGCCGCCAGTAGGGCAACGTTGTTGGTTATGGCCAACGACAGGGAAAGTTATCATGCCGTATTCGACAGCAGATGGCGGCAATAAAGGGATTGATATCTCAGCTCCACGGGGTACACCTATTTACGCCGCGGGTGCAGGAAAGGTGGTGTATGTGGGCAACCAGCTGCGTGGCTACGGTAATCTCATCATGATTAAACACAGTGAAGATTACATTACGGCTTACGCCCATAATGACACGATGCTGGTAAATAATGGGCAAAGCGTGAAGACTGGGCAAAAAATCGCCACTATGGGGAGCACGGATGCGGCATCTGTTCGCCTGCATTTCCAGATTCGTTACCGTGCAACGGCAATTGATCCGCTACGTTACTTGCCGCCGCAGGGCAGCAAGCCAAAATGCTGATGGCGAATTAATCAGCAGTCAGCAGCGCGGCACTTGCTAAGGAGAGCGTAAGGTTTATAATGCCTTACACATCTCGAAGCGGGCGTAGTTCAATGGTAGAACGAGAGCTTCCCAAGCTCTATACGAGGGTTCGATTCCCTTCGCCCGCTCCAAAATCTCCCCAGGTGGAAAAGACTAAAAAAGTCTTCTCTGTCAGCAACTTAAACAGTTACCTATTTAATTTGCTTAGGAGTTCTACCATTGTGATCCGCCCTTAGTAACTGTCACGTTAAGTTACACGGTGAGATGACAGTATAACCTAACGTTGGCGGCAGTTGCACCTCTCACACCGCGATAGCACAACGTGAAGATAAAGCCCATCCTGGCATTGTAATGTCATCGACAGACTGAACACACGCATTTAAGCCCGATGTGCGGCCTTGTGGCTGCGTAAACAGGTTTATGGTGATATTGGTCCTTGCAAACCATATGCAAGCTCTATCAGCGTTTCAGCCACGCTCCCAACGGGTACACGGTTATCCTGATAAGGTGTGATCTTTCTGACAATCTGATGAAGTCGCTACGCTCCCGCTTGTTGCTGTATCACCAACGGGGCTTTATGGTTTCTATTGTCTATAATAATCTCACAATTCCCCTGCATGAGGTTGATATGACTGTTAGCTACAAGATTACTTATGAGCATAGAGACGGTGATCAAATTAGAATGGAAGAGGTTTTATTCCATTCAGAGCATGAACCAACAAAAGATGAAATTCATGATGCAGTAAGAAAAGATACTGTGAGATTTAATTCTCCATCTAATGGAGTAACGGCTGTTTCAGGGTTTAAAGTGATTTCGGTTGTCCCTGTTCCATGAATGGTTATAGAAGGGGCTGGAAGCCCCTAATTATTACTTCTTAATATCGCCAGTGCATTGATATTCGATAGTCACAAGTGTTTGCATACAACCAGATGAAGAAGGTTGTGAACATTGAGAAGTGAATCCACCAAAAGGCTCGGCTCCTGAATATCCCCTAAGCGGCACAACGCGCTTTGGCTGCATTCATGCCTTGTTGTGGATCTACAACAGGACTTTCAAACATACCGTAAGAATAACTCATCCTAACTGTGCCGTCTGATTTGCTTCCACCAGTTGGAACGAGTTGTTTTTTTGTTGCACATCCAGAAATAATCAATGTTGAAGCAAGTAACAGCATTAAACTTTTGCGCATGTAAATAATCCCAAGAGATAATGGTTATGTATTGATTTAAAGCGTTTTTAGATTAATGCATTAACTTAGCAAAATTAAGTCTTTTCTGATTGTTTGCAGAGTAAAAATGAGTTGCTTTCGAAATTATTAGACTGGCCCCCTGAATCTCCAGACAACCAGTATCACTTAAATAAGTGATAGTCTTAATACTAGTTTTTAGACTAGTCATTGGAGTACAGATGATTGATGTCTTAGGGCCGGAGAAACGCAGACGGCGTACCACACAGGAAAAGATCGCAATTGTTCAGCAGAGCTTTGAACCGGGGATGACGGTCTCCCTCGTTGCCCGGCAACATGGTGTAGCAGCCAGCCAGTTATTTCTCTGGCGTAAGCAATACCAGGAAGGAAGTCTTACTGCTGTGGCCGCCGGAGAACAGGTTGTTCCTGCCTCTGAACTTGCTGCCGCCATGAAGCAGATTAAAG
>NZ_MECT01000081.1:0-8111 GCF_001722145.1 Shigella sp. FC1544 | reverse complement strand
CGAAGGGGCGATTGCCCGGCAGCATGATGTCCAGGCGATTCACAATCTGGTGAAGAGGTTCTTTACGCTCAAGCGCCATGCCAACAATACACCAGACCATCATTTCGAGGGGAAGACGGCGCTTGCGTAGCGTTACAGTACCTGATTCGGCAAGGCAACGAGAGATGAGTTCGGGGTCGAGGTAATCCCCCAGAGAAGTCAGTGGGTTACGCAGAGAATCGTAACGGGATACCAGATCAAGAGCCTGTCCAATGTGCATAAAAAAATCCGGAAACAAGTGAGCGTTTCCGGATTCTTACACAGCCACTGGATCGGTCAACTGATCCTTAACTGATCGGCATTACCCCGGCGGCCTAATTTTCCTTATGAATTTAAAATCGCCTTAGTGGAGCAGTCACTGCAGCCCGGAGCCTGTGTGGCGCAGATCGCCCGTGAAAACGGAATCAACGATAACCTGCTCTTCAACTGGCGCCATCAATACCGGAAAGGTGGCCTGCTGCCTTCCGGAAAAATATGCCTGCACTGCTTCCCGTGACGTTAACGCCGGAGCCGGATAATAAAATCCCGGCTCCGGCACAGGAACCAGAGCAGATAAATACACCGTCCGACAGTCTGTGCTGTGAGCTGGTTCTGCCGGCCGGAACTCTCAGGCTTAAAGGTAAACTGACGCCGGCGTTATTACAGATACTTATCCGCGAAATAAAAGGGAGCAGCCACTGATGATATCTTTCCCTGCAGGTTCGCGTATCTGGCTGGTTGCAGGTATCACCGATATGCGAAATGGCTTTAACGGCCTGGCCTCAAAAGTTCAGAACGTCCTGAAGGATGACCCGTTCTCCGGGCATCTGTTCATCTTCCGCGGACGCCGGGGTGACCAGATAAAAGTGTTGTGGGCTGACAGTGACGGACTGTGCCTCTTTACCAGACGCCTGGAGCGGGGCCGCTTCGTCTGGCCGGTCACCCGTGACGGCAAGGTGCACCTTACTCCGGCCCAGTTATCCATGCTTCTTGAGGGCATCGACTGGAAACACCCGAAACGAACGGAACGCGCTGGCATCCGCATATAACCCGTTGTAAAGTGAGGATATGGACACCTCACTTGCTCATGAGAATGCCCGCCTGCGGGCACTGTTGCAGACGCAACAGGACACCATCCGCCAGATGGCGAAATACAACCGCCTGCTCTCACAGCGGGTGGCGGCTTATGCTTCCGAAATCAACCGGCTGAAGGCGCTGGTTGCGAAACTGCAGCGCATGCAGTTCGGTAAAAGCTCAGAAAAACTTCGCGCAAAAACCGAACGGCAGATACTGGAAGCACAGGAGCGAATCAGCGCACTTCAGGAAGAAATGGCGGAAACGCTGGGTGAGCAATATGACCCGGTACTGCCATCTCCCCTGCGCCAGTCTTCAGCCCGTAAACCGTTACCTGCCTCACTTCCCCGTGAAACCCGGGTCATCCGTCCGGAAGAGGAATGCTGCCCGGCCTGTGGTGGCGAACTCAGTTCTCTGGGATGTGATGTGTCAGAGCAGCTGGAGCTTATCAGCAGCGCCTTTAAGGTTATCGAAACACAACGTCCGAAACTGGCCTGTTGCCGGTGTGACCATATCGTGCAGGCACCGGTGCCTTCAAACCCCATTGCACGCAGTTATGCCGGAGCGGGGCTTCTGGCCCATGTTGTCGCTGGAAAATATGCAGACTATCTGCCGTTATACCGCCAGTCAGAAATATACCGTCGTCAGGGCGTGGAGCTGAGCCGTGCCACACTGGGGCGCTGGGCAGGTGCTGTTGCTGAACTGCTGGAACCGCTGTATGACATCCTGCGCCAGTATGTGCTGATGCCCGGTAAAGTCCATGCCGATGATATCCCCGTTCCGGTCCAGGAGCCGGGCAGCGGTAAAACAAGGACTGCCCGGCTGTGGGTCTACGTTCGTGATGACCGTAACGCCGGTTCGGAAATGCCTCCGGCGGTCTGGTTCGCGTACTCACCGGACCGGAAAGGTATCCATCCACAGAATCATCTGGCCGGTTACAGCGGAGTGCTTCAGGCCGATGCTTACGGTGGTTACCGGGCGTTGTACGAATCCGGCAGAATAACGGAAGCCCTGCTGCGTATCGGTGAACTGTATGCCATCGAGGCAGAAGTCCGGGGATGTTCAGCAGAACAGCGTCTGGCGGCAAGAAAAGCCAGAGCCGCGCCACTGATGCAGTCACTGTATGATTGGATACAGCAACAGATGAAAATTCATTCGCTGAAAATGGAATGTCTCCACGGAGAACACTATTATCCATCGGGAAATAGTGCGGGCAACAGTGTTTAGTTATATCGAGTGCGATTACAATCGCTGGCGACGGCACCGTTGGTGTGGTGGTCTCAGTCCGGAACAATTTGAAAACCAGAGCCTCACTTACGACTGTGTCCATATTATGTGGGTAGGATCAATAAAGACGTTTTATATGTGTCTGCTTGCAGCCAGAAAATTTATACCCTGCAGGTATCATAAACATGCTTGACAACTTAATTAGGGCCCCCTCTTCCTTTTATGGTGTAATTGTTTGATTGAATACTTCCGGGGATTTCAGTATGAAATGAAGTATATTTAATATACTTTACAAAAAGTTTGTATTAGTGGAATAAGAACAATAGTTTATCCAAACTGCCAAGCCCCTTTATTATAAGTAAGATCTGGCACTGGAATATTCTCAAAAGGACTAACATCATCACCACGACCTTCAACCAACCATAAAAAACAATACTATTTTAGGTGATGTATTAAATTAGTAGAATATTTATTCTTCTATAAAAGCACTACCCCAAGAGGTTAATCAGGTCATCCATGATTATTTATCATATACTAACTATGTGGGATTTCAACGTGAAAACTTATTTTCACTATAATCTTCAGGATTCGAAGATCATAGGAGCCTGTACATAAGTTTGTATAATTCTCTGATGTTGAACTATTTAATTTGATATCAAATGAAGGTGAATTTATGAATGAAAAACAGTTGACATCTAATAAGTTGCGGGCTTTAGCTAATGAACTAGCCAAAAGTCTCAAAAATCCTGAAGATCTCAGTCAGTTTGATTGGATACTGAAAATGAAACCGTACTCAATGCTAATATGACTCATCATCTTGGGTGCGAGAAAAATCAGCTTAGATCTGGCAGCAATTCCCGCAATGGTTGCTTAACGAAGATTATCACTACTGGAGATGAACCTCTGGAAATCCGTACTCTGCGTGATCGTAATGGCACTTTCGAACCGCAACAGCTGAAGAAAAACCAGCCCTAGATTACTAAATCTGTCGGGCGATGGATTAACTGGTTCAGGCTGTCTGGTGCTGAAGGCCTGAAGTCACTGCTGTCAGTGATGTGGCCGGCTCTTCATGAGACAATAACCCGTAATCATCAGTGCCGTTCAATATGGCCACTGTTGAAAAAAGTTCGTCACTTTATGGAGACGGTTAGCCCACTTCCCGGAGAAAAACATAGTCTGGCCAAAGTGTAGCGGTATTAGGCTCACATATTTAGATGTAGATAAGCCGGAGCTGGCAGTTAAATCTAGGCAGCATCACAGAAATGGACAACGCCCCTTAAGGACTGGCGTATGGCAATGAGCTGCTTTATTATCAAGTTTGGTGATCGCCTTGACGGTCACTTCTGAGTGAAGGCGCTTGCACAGAATGGTAAACGGACTCGATTATTGAATCTTAGGGATAAGATATATCTACGATATGTCAATATACGAAATCGAAAGAATTTATTGGTGAATATAGCCATTCAATGTGGCAATGGTTTTTTTAGATTAGCAATAGACTAATATCTATTACATTACAAAAATAGATTATTGTTTTTTTTAGCAAAAAGGATGAACAAAAATGTCAATAAATAACTATGGATTACATCCAGCAAACAACAAAAATATGCACCTAATAATAGGCAGCAATACTGCTAATGAAAATAAAGGAATGAAACGTAATATCATTAACGTGACAAATACCGCTATATCCCACGCCATCAATGAAGAAAAATCAGGGGGGGGATATAGTGGTGTTTCTTTCAGAAAATTGGCCAAAATACAGAGCATATCCATTCCGACAAAGAATAATAAGGAGTATAACCGCCATAATTTGTTTTCATTGATTTGGCATGGAAATGTCGATGCAGCGCGTAAATACGGTGAATCGCTGTTGGCAGCCGAAATACCCAAAGAGGAAAAACTAGAAGTTCTTGCAGCACGAAATAATGCTGGGGAATCTGCTTTGTTCATAGCTCTTCAAGAAGGTCATTCCGCTGCGATTCAAGCTTATGGAGATTTTATTAAAACTTTTGATTTATCACCAAAAGAAACGATTAAACTATTGGATGTAAGAGATAATGAGGGGTTACCAGGATTATTTCTGGCCGCAGGGAAAGGGAATATCGAGGCTATGATGCATATATAAATATATGCCATCATAGTGGGATAAAACTTACAGAAATAGCAGACAGACTTAACAATAATGAACAAGACATGTTTAATATTATTTCTGACAAAATACAAGAGTTGTTTTAAGTGTGCTAAATAGCTGCAAAGAATTGCACTTAGAAGGATCTCTCCCCGAATTGTGTGATCTGCTTAATTTCTAAAAAGAAACAAACAGTTAACTAGACTGAGCGATACTACCCATAGAACCAGTTTCCCATGACGAACGACACTGGACGCAAAAACAATCATAAAAAACACAATAAATGTAATGAACACATTCCCCCCTATTAAGTAAAGTGCACTGTGATAGGGGAAGGGAAATACAGGAAGGTGTGGAGCCTTGCAGATTTCTGGCATCATAGTGCCCAATACGGAATGCATAAAGCCCCCTCAGACTGGAGACTCCACAAATGAAATATACAGTGTTTAATTACATCAAGTGCGATTACAATCGCTGACGACGGCACAGTTGGTGTGGAGGTCTCAGTCCTGAACAATTTGAAAACCAGAACCTCACTTAAGCCTGTGTTCATATTACGTAGGTAGGATCATACTTTTATAGAAGCTGTCAGTGGCTACGTCCCAGCTAAATCACTTCATGCTCCAGCGCCAGAGAGGCAAGGTTGGGTTTGCTCAGCTGCCGGTTGATTTTGTTGCGATTGAACCGGACAGCGTCCAGGGTGTCGGCAAAAGAGCGAATCTCACCAATCGTTGTTTCATTATCCGCATTAACGATAGCTTCAAGAAACGCCAAGGTTTTATCGAATTCATCAGCAACAGTGGCTCCGGGCATACCGTGACCGTTTATACAAAACGGCGTTTTCAGCGTGGAGTTTTCATGAATAGCCTCAACACGAATGTCGTGAAGCCAGTGATGTATCGGCTACGATCCTCAGCTGATGCCAGACCATAGGACTGACACTACGAACAGCAATTTTAATGACGTAAATCTTCATAACTACAACTAACAGGGCATCATTATGAATGATGCCGGTTATTTTACCGCTGTTGGTCCCTTCATTTAGGGACTGCCCCAAGTTTTTTCATACTCTCTTTCTCAGAGAGTTTAGTCTCTGGGATTCCAGACGGTCCATCATTGAGCCAAGGGAGTAAAGAACTCAAAGCATTTACAGAATTGTTTGAATCAGCTACAATAATGACAATGTTACTATTTTACATGACAAAGTGATTATAATGCTTGGAACATCTTTTAATAATTTTGGAATCAGTTTATCTCACAAAAGATATTTTTCAGGAAAGGTTGATGAGATTATCCGCTGTACAATGGGGAAAAGGATAGTAAAAATATCATCAACCAAAATAAATACTAGTATTTTGAGCTCTGTTTCAGAACAAATCGGTGAAAATATTACAGATTGGAAAAATGATGAAAAAAAAGTCTACGTATCCCGGGTGGTAAACCAATGTATTGATAAGTTTTGTGCAGAACACAGCCGAAAAATCGGCGATAATCTCCGTAAACAGATATTTAAACAGGTTGAGAAAGATTATCACATTTCTCTAGACATCAATGCTGCACAAAGTTCCATAAATCATCTTGTATCAGGAAGCAGTTATTTCAAAAAGAAAATGGACGAACTTTGTGAAGGGATGAATAGAAGCGTTAAAAATGATACAACAAGCAATGTTGCAAATATTATTTCCGATCAGTTTTTTGAGAAAAATGTGCAATATATTGATCTAAAGAAATTACGTGGGAATATGAGTGACTATATTACAAATTTAGAATCACCTTTCTGATGACAGAACATCCCGAGTAAAGAAACTAAGAAAAGTAAATACCCAGGAATTGCCTGAGCGGTGCTATATTTCTCATCGCAAGTAAGTCCTAATATATTGAATTGTTGTATAGCCAGTTTTTGTATTTTCCTAGCTCATGGATGTGGGATCCCTCTCCCCTTTCTCTGCTCAAAGGTAAGCGGCTCGTCAGAATCATATTGATATTTACTGAGAAGTCAGATCAACTTTCCAAGGCAACAGATCGCGTACCCGGTTTGCCGGTCAGTCCTGGATATGTTCAATAACGTAACGCAGCCATTTTTCTGGCTCCACATTGTTCTGACGGCATGTGCCGATCAGCGAGAACAACACCGCTGCATGTTCGTCACCGCTGTCGGAACCTGCGAGTCGAGTCAGCCGGAGAGAGTTTCACTCTCCGGCTGCTCACGGAACCGTACGTGACACTCTCGCGTCATACGGCTCTTAATCACTCATTCGATGCACGTAGTAAATACCAGTGAGCAAATTGATCTTACCCAGCAATACGGTCAGTTACCGCGCACATGGCCTGCCTGTGTCAGAAAATCTGCTGGAGCAGGATTTTTACGCCAGTGGTCCGAACCAGAAGTGGGCGGGAGACATCACGTACTTACGTACAGATGAAGGCTGGCTGTATCTGGCTGTGGTCATTGACCTGTGGTCACGTGCCGTTATTGGCTGGTCCATGTCACCACGCCTGACGGCGCAACTGGCCTGCGATGCCCTGCAGATGGCGCTGTGGCGGCGTAAGAGACCCCGGAACGTTATCGTTCACTCGGACCGAGGAAGTCAGTACTGTTCAGCAGATTATCAGGCGCTGCTGAAGTGGCATAATCTGCGTGGCAGTATGAGCGCAAAGGGCTGCTGCTACGATAATGCCTGCGTGGAAAGCTTCTTTCATTCGCTGAAAGTGGAATGTCTCCACGGAGAACACTTTATCAGCCGGGAAATAATGCGGGCAACAGTGTTTAATTATATCGAATGTGATTACAATCGCTGGCGACGGCACAGTTGGTGTGGCGGCCTCAGTCCGGAACAATTTGAAAACCAGAACCTCGCTTAGGCCTGTGTCCATATTACGTGGGTAGGATCATTTACGCCCTGTGGTTGAAACGTGAGCATATTGTTTTCAGATGCTGTTGTCTTGCTTCAGAGTGATCTGTCCTCCGGATTTACGCAAAGTTATCCACAGGCACTGTGCATTTAAAAAACTTATCTTTTCTTCTTGATTTTAAAAACTCAGATCGTCATATCATTATGATAAACATAATAAAAAACTCTAAACATGAGAAGGTTTTTAACGTAAGGTGAGAGGATTTTTAAGTGTATCCATAGATTAAAAATGACAATGCCTCCAATTAGTTGAATTAGGGGTTATAATACCCGCTTTTAAGGTTCTTTCATGGTCACAGTTAACTTTCATTGCCCCCGTTGCCAGTCCGTTCAGGTTTACCGTCACGGGCAGAACCCAAAAGGACATGATCGATTCCGTTGCCGTGACTGTCACCGGGTGTTTCAGCTCACTTACTGTTACGAGGCCCGTAAACCGGGAGTTAAAAACCAAATCACTGAAATGGCTTCAACGGTGCCGGAGTTCGCGATACTGCCCGTACGCTGAAAATCGGCATCAATACCGTCATACGGACATTAAAAAGCTCCCGCCCCGGCGGATAACATCTGCGCCAGTCGCTCACGCTGATGTTGCCCTTATCTGTGAACTTGATGGGCAGTGGAGCTTCGTTGGCAGCAAGGCGCAACAACACTGTCACGAACGGTGCAATAGTGATCCACACCCAACGCCTGAAATCAGATCCAGGGGGTAATCTGCTCTCCTGATTCAGGAGAGCTTATGGTCACTTTTG
>NZ_MECT01000080.1:0-8158 GCF_001722145.1 Shigella sp. FC1544 | reverse complement strand
CTTTAATCTGCTTCATGGCGGCAGCAAGTTCAGAGGCAGGAACAACCTGTTCTCCGGCGGCCACAGCAGTAAGACTTCCTTCCTGGTATTGCTTACGCCAGAGAAATAACTGGCTGGCTGCTACACCATGTTGCCGGGCAACGAGGGAGACCGTCATCCCCGGTTCAAAGCTCTGCTGAACAATTGCGATCTTTTCCTGTGTGGTACGCCGTCTGCGTTTCTCCGGCCCTAAGACATCAATCATCTGTACTCCAATGACTAGTCTAAAAACTAGTATTAAGACTATCACTTATTTAAGTGATACTGGTTGTCTGGAGATTCAGGGGGCCAGTCTAGCTGGAAGCGTCTCTCGTGGAACGTCTCCTGGAGTTATTCCAATACTGCCAGACAGGGGACGGGGAACAACCATGCCAGTGATAACACCAGTGAGCAGATCTACATGCTCTCTTTATCTGTTCCTTTATCGGGCTGGTGGGGTAATAGTTACGCCACCTATTCTGTTTCGCAAAACGATAATTCCGGTAGCTCACATCAACTCGGACTCAGCGGTACGGCGCTGGAAAGAAATAACCTTTCATGGAATTTAATGCAGTCCTATAACAGTCATGATGATGAGGTTGGCGGTAATATGTCCCTGACCTATGATGGCTCTTATGGCACGGTGAACGGCAGCTATAACTACAGCCAAAATTCCCAGAGGCTGAATTATGGTATCAGAGGGGGAATTCTGGCACACAGCGAAGGGGTAACGTTAAGTCAGGAGTTAGGTGAAACTATTGCTCTTGTTAAAGCACCTGGGGCCGCCGGGTTAGAAATAGATAATATGCGCGGTGCTGCGACGGACTGGCGCGGCTATACGGTCAAGACACAGCTAAACCCTTATGATGAAAATCGGGTAGCAATCAGCGATAACTATTTCTCGAAGTCGAATATAGAACTTGATAATACCGTCGTTACGATGGTTCCCACGCGTGGTGCAGTGGTTAAAGCGGAGTTTGTGACTCATGTGGGTTATCGCGTTCTCTTCAGAGTGTTAAATGCAAATGGTAAACCGGTACCTTTTGGAGCCATTGCTGCGATACAAGATGCAAGTTTGGCAGATTCAGGAATTGTCGGTGACCGTGGCGAACTTTATCTTTCTGGTCTACCAGAAAAAGGACAGGTTACGTTATCCTGGGGAGAAAACGCCTCAACAAAATGCATCTTCAATTATTCACTTTCGACACCAGAAAGTGAGAGCGGATTAATTGAACAGGGTGTGACATGTCATTAAAAGGATTTTTATGAACAAGTATATCAAACAGTGGTGCTTTGCTGTGTTTATGCTCTCGTTAAGTAGTGTAGCACTTGCAGCTCCTAAAGGTATCTGTACCCCTGATAATGGCGTATTTCACAGTACGCTTGATTTCTCGGGATATCTTATTACCGCGAACGAAATTAAGGTTGGAACGACATTTAACACCACTATAACTAATGGATCCTCATATCCTGGACGCTGTCATTGTGATACTGGTAACGTAGGAGAATTCCCCTATATCTATTATACGTCAAAAATAAACCAGGCATTAACTTATGCTGGGGTTCACTCTAATATTAATTATTATAATCTTAATCCGAACCTTGATGTTGGGATTGCTATAGATATTCTTGGGGTTGGGTATGTGAATGCACCTTTTGAATATCATGCTAACAACCCGTCTGGTAATACAAAGTACAATTGCAACCGCATTGAACCTTTAAGTATATCTAGTGGGGCTAAAGCGATAGTATATTTTTATATCAAGAAGACATTTGCAGGAAAATTGATTATTCCTGAAACAAAGATAGTGACATTGTATGGAACAATTAGCCGTGACACCCCTGTGGATTACTCACAGCCGATGGCTGATGTTTATATTCGGGGCGATATTACAGCTCCGCAAAGTTGCGAAATAAATAATTTACAGCCAGTTTATTTTGATTTTAAAGAAATACCAGCTGCAGATTTTTCATCTGTTGTTGGAAGTGCGGTAACAACACATAAAATTACTAAAACGGTCACTATTGAGTGTGAAAACCTGGGGATACTGAATACCGATGATATCAGTACGTCTTTTTATGCTACCGAACCCAATACGGACAATTCAATGGTCGTAACTTCAAACTCTAACGTGGGGATAAAAATTTACGACAAAAATAATAAGGAAATCAAAGTGAACGGTGGTGAGTTGCCAACAGACATGGGTAAATCAACAGTGTATGGTGAAAAATCAGGTAGTGTAACTTTTTCAGCTGCTCCTGCGAGCCTTACTGGAGCTCGCCCAGCCCCGGGGCAATTTACTGCAACAGCGACGATAACTGTTGAGATTGTGCGCTAATAGGTCTGACAACGATTGTTCATCACATCGTTGTCATCTCACCCATTTCTTTATCACTTTTAAATGCATCATGACAAAAAGATGACATGTGGGATTTTCATCTTCACATTTAAAATCAGTAAGTTATTTGGTAATTCCTTTCTGTCATAAAAATGTCATATTCCTTACATATAACTGTCACCTGTTTGTCCTATTTTGCTTCTCGTAGCCAACAAACAATGCTTTATGAATCCTCCCAGGAGACATTATGAAAGTTATGCGTACCACCGTCGCAACTGTTGTCGCCGCGACCTTATCGATGAGCGCTTTCTCTGTGTTTGCAGAAGCAAGCCTGACAGGTGCAGGTGCAACCTTCCCTGCGCCGGTGTATGCCAAATGGGCTGACACTTACCAGAAAGAAACCGGTAATAAAGTTAACTACCAGGGTATCGGTTCTTCCGGTGGCGTAAAACAGATTATCGCTAATACCGTTGATTTTGGTGCCTCTGACGCGCCGCTGTCTGACGAAAAACTGGCTCAGGAAGGTCTGTTCCAGTTCCCGACCGTGATTGGCGGCGTGGTGCTGGCGGTTAACATTCCAGGGCTGAAGTCTGGCGAACTGGTGCTGGATGGTAAAACCCTCGGCGACATCTACCTGGGCAAAATCAAGAAGTGGGATGATGAAGCCATCGCCAAACTGAATCCGGGTCTGAAACTGCCTTCACAAAACATTGCTGTAGTACGCCGCGCAGATGGCTCCGGGACTTCCTTCGTCTTCACCAGCTACCTGGCGAAAGTGAACGAAGAGTGGAAAAACAACGTTGGTACTGGCTCTACCGTAAAATGGCCGATCGGTCTGGGCGGTAAAGGTAACGACGGTATCGCCGCGTTCGTTCAGCGTCTGCCGGGTGCAATTGGTTATGTTGAATATGCTTACGCGAAGCAGAACAACCTGGCGTACACCAAACTGATCTCCGCTGATGGTAAACCGGTTAGTCCGACCGAAGAAAACTTCGCTAATGCAGCAAAAGGTGCAGACTGGAGCAAAACCTTCGCTCAGGATCTGACCAACCAGAAAGGCGAAGATGCATGGCCTATTACCTCTACCACGTTCATTCTGATCCACAAAGATCAGAAGAAACCAGAACAAGGCACAGAAGTGCTGAAATTCTTCGACTGGGCGTACAAAACCGGGGCTAAACAGGCGAACGACCTGGATTACGCCAGCCTGCCGGATAGTGTAGTTGAACAGGTTCGCGCTGCGTGGAAGACCAATATTAAAGACAGTAGCGGTAAGCCGCTGTACTAATAAAACTCCAGGCCGGGTACGGTGTTTTACGCCGCATCCGGCATTACAAAATGACTTTGTAAACGCGTTTAACTGAAGAGTAACTTATGGCTGCAACCAAGCCTGCTTTTAACCCACCGGGTAAAAAGGGCGACATAATTTTCAGCGTGCTGGTAAAACTGGCGGCGCTGATTGTGCTATTGATGTTGGGTGGCATTATTGTCTCTCTGATCATCTCCTCCTGGCCGAGCATTCAGAAATTTGGTCTGGCTTTCCTATGGACCAAAGAGTGGGATGCACCGAACGATATCTACGGGGCGCTGGTGCCGATCTACGGTACGTTGGTGACTTCGTTTATCGCGCTGCTGATCGCCGTCCCGGTGAGTTTCGGTATCGCCCTGTTCCTGACTGAGCTTGCGCCTGGCTGGCTGAAACGCCCGCTGGGTATCGCCATTGAGCTGCTGGCAGCCATTCCAAGTATCGTTTACGGCATGTGGGGCCTGTTTATCTTTGCGCCGCTGTTCGCCGTTTACTTTCAGGAGCCGGTCGGCAATATCATGTCGAATATCCCGATTGTTGGCGCGCTGTTCTCTGGCCCCGCATTTGGTATCGGTATCCTCGCGGCAGGCGTGATCCTCGCCATCATGATTATTCCGTACATTGCGGCGGTAATGCGTGATGTGTTCGAACAAACCCCGGTGATGATGAAAGAGTCGGCCTACGGTATTGGCTGCACCACCTGGGAAGTTATCTGGCGTATCGTTCTTCCGTTCACCAAAAATGGTGTTATCGGCGGCATCATGCTGGGGCTGGGCCGCGCGCTCGGTGAAACCATGGCGGTGACCTTTATCATCGGTAACACCTACCAGCTCGACAGCGCCTCGCTGTACATGCCGGGCAATAGTATCACCTCTGCGTTGGCGAACGAATTTGCGGAAGCGGAATCCGGTCTGCACGTTGCCGCACTGATGGAACTGGGCCTGATCCTGTTTGTGATTACCTTCATCGTCCTCGCCGCATCGAAGTTTATGATTATGCGCCTGGCTAAGAATGAGGGGGCACGCTAATGGCTATGGTTGAAATCCAAACCACTGCGGCGCTGGCTGAATCTCGCCGCAAAATGCAGGCGCGTCGCCGCCTCAAAAACCGTATTGCGCTGACGCTCTCGATGGCGACGATGGCCTTCGGCCTGTTCTGGCTGATCTGGATTTTAATGTCCACCATCACTCGCGGTATCGACGGTATGTCGCTGGCGCTGTTCACTGAAATGACGCCGCCGCCCAATACGGAAGGTGGTGGTCTAGCGAACGCCCTGGCGGGTAGCGGGCTGTTAATTTTGTGGGCCACGGTATTCGGTACGCCGCTGGGCATTATGGCGGGGATTTATCTGGCGGAATATGGTCGTAAATCCTGGCTGGCAGAAGTGATTCGCTTCATTAACGACATTCTGCTCTCCGCGCCGTCGATTGTGGTTGGTCTGTTTGTTTACACCATCGTGGTGGCGCAGATGGAGCACTTCTCTGGCTGGGCGGGCGTGATTGCCCTGGCGCTGTTGCAGGTGCCGATTGTTATCCGCACCACCGAGAACATGCTGAAACTGGTGCCGGACAGCCTGCGTGAAGCGGCTTATGCGCTGGGTACACCGAAGTGGAAGATGATCTCTGCGATTACGCTGAAAGCGTCGGTGTCCGGGATCATGACCGGTATCCTGCTGGCGATTGCCCGTATTGCTGGTGAAACCGCGCCGCTGCTGTTTACCGCGCTCTCCAACCAGTTCTGGAGCACGGACATGATGCAGCCGATCGCCAACCTGCCGGTGACGATCTTTAAGTTTGCGATGAGCCCGTTTGCGGAATGGCAACAACTGGCCTGGGCCGGGGTATTGATTATTACCCTGTGCGTACTGCTGCTGAACATTCTAGCGCGCGTTGTTTTTGCGAAGAATAAACACGGTTAACACTTTGTCGGATGCGGCGTGAACGCCTTATCCGGCCTACGGTAAGCCTGATTAGCGAAGTGCATCAGGCACGATGAGGAAAAGATTGCAATGAGTATGGTTGAAACTGCCCCGAGTAAAATTCAGGTTCGTAATTTGAACTTCTACTACGGCAAATTCCATGCCCTGAAAAACATCAACCTGGATATCGCTAAAAACCAGGTTACGGCGTTTATCGGGCCGTCCGGCTGCGGTAAATCGACGCTGCTGCGTACCTTCAACAAAATGTTTGAACTGTACCCGGAGCAGCGTGCGGAAGGTGAAATTCTGCTTGATGGCGACAACATCCTGACCAACTCTCAGGATATCGCACTGCTGCGTGCGAAAGTGGGCATGGTGTTCCAGAAACCGACGCCGTTTCCGATGTCCATCTACGACAACATCGCTTTTGGCGTTCGTCTGTTTGAGAAGCTCTCCCGTGCCGACATGGACGAGCGCGTGCAGTGGGCATTGACCAAAGCCGCATTGTGGAACGAAACCAAAGATAAATTGCACCAGAGCGGTTACTCTCTCTCTGGTGGTCAGCAACAGCGTCTGTGTATTGCGCGTGGTATCGCCATTCGCCCGGAAGTGCTGCTGCTCGACGAACCGTGTTCGGCGCTCGACCCTATCTCTACCGGGCGTATTGAAGAGCTGATCACCGAACTGAAGCAGGATTACACCGTGGTGATCGTCACCCACAACATGCAGCAGGCTGCGCGTTGTTCCGACCACACGGCGTTTATGTACCTGGGCGAATTGATTGAGTTCAGCAACACGGACGATCTGTTCACCAAGCCAGCGAAGAAACAAACAGAAGACTACATCACCGGTCGTTACGGTTGATTCAGGAGTGCGTTATGGACAGTCTCAATCTTAATAAACATATTTCCGGCCAGTTCAACGCCGAACTGGAAAGTATCCGCACGCAGGTGATGACCATGGGCGGCATGGTGGAGCAGCAGCTTTCTGATGCAATCACCGCGATGCATAACCAGGACAGCGATCTGGCGAAGCGCGTGATCGAAGGCGACAAGAACGTCAACATGATGGAAGTGGCGATCGATGAAGCCTGCGTGCGCATTATCGCCAAACGTCAGCCGACGGCGAGCGACCTGCGACTGGTTATGGTGATCAGTAAAACCATTGCCGAGCTGGAGCGTATTGGCGACGTGGCGGACAAAATCTGCCGTACTGCGCTGGAGAAATTCTCCCAGCAGCATCAGCCGTTGCTGGTAAGTCTGGAGTCGCTGGGCCGTCATACCATCCAGATGCTGCACGACGTGCTGGACGCGTTCGCGCGGATGGACATTGACGAAGCGGTACGTATTTATCGTGAAGATAAAAAAGTCGATCAGGAATACGAAGGTATTGTTCGTCAACTGATGACCTACATGATGGAAGATTCGCGTACCATTCCGAGCGTACTTACTGCGCTGTTCTGCGCGCGTTCTATCGAACGTATTGGCGACCGCTGCCAGAATATTTGTGAGTTTATCTTCTACTACGTGAAGGGGCAGGATTTCCGTCATGTAGGCGGTGATGAGCTGGATAAACTGCTGGCGGGAAAAGATAGCGACAAATAATTCACCAGACAAATCCCAATAACTTAATTATTGGGATTTGTTATATATAACTTTATAAATTCCTAAAATTACACAAAGTTAATAACTGCGAGCATGGTCATATTTTTATCAATAGCGCATTGCTATTTTCTCTGCACGCAATTAAATTAATTTCCGAACCTGGATGTTCGTTATAAAAACCATTAATAAATGACTGGATTGTTACTGCATTCGCAGGCAAAACCTGACATAACCAGAGAATACTGGTGAAGTCGGTTTTTTTTGTTTATAAAAAAGGTCCTTGCTATGAACATGCAAATCACCAAAATTCTCAACAATAATGTTGTGGTGGTTATTGATGATCAACAGCGGGAAAAAGTCGTCATGGGGCGAGGAATTGGCTTTCAAAAACGCGCTGGCGAAAGAATTAACTCAAGTGGAATAGAAAAAGAGTATGCCTTGAGCAGTCATGAACTGAACGGGCGATTAAGCGAACTCTTAAGTCATATTCCTCTTGAGGTGATGGCAACCTGTGATCGTATTATCTCTTTAGCGCAGGAGCGCTTGGGAAAATTACAGGACAGTATTTATATCTCGCTAACTGACCATTGCCAGTTTGCGATTAAACGCTTTCAGCAAAACGTGTTGCTGCCCAACCCGTTGCTGTGGGATATCCAGCGGCTTTACCCGAAAGAGTTCCAGCTAGGGGAAGAAGCGTTAACCATTATTGATAAACGGTTGGGCGTGCAGTTACCGAAAGATGAAGTGGGCTTTGGTAATGCTGCCAACTTACTGATTTAGTGTATGATGGTGATTTTAAGGTGCTTGCGTGGCTTCCATTTCCATCAGATGTCCTTCCTGCTCCGCTACTGAAGGCGTGGTGCGTAACGGCAAAAGCACTGCCGGACATCAGCGCTATCTCTGCTCTCATTGCCGTAAAACATGGCAACTACAGTTCACTTACACCGCCTCTCAGCCCGGTACGCACCAGAAA
>NZ_MECT01000079.1:0-8257 GCF_001722145.1 Shigella sp. FC1544 | reverse complement strand
TTTCTGGTGCGTACCGGGCTGAGAGGCGGTGTAAGTGAACTGTAGTTGCCATGTTTTACGGCAATGAGAGCAGAGATAGCGCTGATGTCCGGCAGTGCTTTTGCCGTTACGCACCACGCCTTCAGTAGCGGAGCAGGAAGGACATCTGATGGAAATGGAAGCCACGCAAGCACCTTAAAATCACCATCATACACTAAATCAGTAAGTTGGCAGCATTACCGATGGCTTTAATCTCTGGATTCTGACGGTCTTTCGCCGGGCAAACTTCGACGCACAGGTTACAACCGGTGCAATCTTCCGGAGCCACCTGCAAGACATATTTCTGCCCGCGCATATCACGCGATTTCACATCCGGCGAATGCAGGCTGGCAGGGGCGTTTTCCATCGCTTCGGGTGGTACCACTTTTGCGCGAATAGCTGAGTGTGGGCAAGCGGCGACGCAGTGGTTACATTGGGTACAGAGTTCCTCTTTCCAGATGGGGATCTCTTCGGCGATATTGCGTTTTTCCCAGCGAGTGGTCCCCATCGGCCAGGTGCCGTCTGGCGGCAGCGCCGAAACGGGGAGGGCATCACCAAGCCCTGCGAGCATCGCTGCGGTTACGGTTTTCACGAAATCAGGGGCGGCATCGGAAACCACTGGCGGTCGATTGGCGCTGTGCGGATTTACCGGTTGCAACGGAACTTCTTCTACGGATTCACGCGCCAGCGCCAGAGCCTGCCAGTTGCCTTCCACCAGATCCTGGCCTTTGCTACTGTAACTTTTGGCAATCGCACCCTGCAATTCTGCGAGGGCGCTATCGCCAGGCAGAATTTGCGTCAGATGGAAAAAAGCCATCTGCATGACGGTATTAATACGGGCCGCCAGGCCACATTCGCGGGCGATTTTCGCCGCGTTAATCACATAGAAGCGCGCTTTTTTCTGGTTTAACACGGCCTGAACTTCTTGCGGCAAGCGCGACCACACTTCATCTGCGCTGTACGGCGTGTTGAGCAGGAAAATACCGCCAGGTTTTAAACGCTCAGCCATCTGATATTTATCGATAAACTGCAACTGGTGGCAGCCAACAAAATCAGCCTGGGAAATGAGATAAGCGGAACGAATCGGCTGTTCGCTCACGCGAAGGTGAGAAACCGTCAGGCCGCCCGCTTTTTTGGAGTCGTAAACAAAATAGCCCTGTGCGTACCACGGCGTGGAATTACCGATAATCTTGATATTGTTTTTGGTCGCGGAAACGCTGCCATCACTACCAAGGCCATAAAACAAGGCTTCAAGTTTCGCCGAGTTTGGCTGGGTGTTTTCCGGCAACGGCAGGGACAGATTGGTTACATCATCGTAAATACCAACCGTAAAGCGCGCTTTCGGTTTAGCCGCGTTGAGCTCGGCAAATACCGCCAGTACACAGTCCGGGCCAAATTCTTTGGATGAAAGACCATAGCGCCCACCAATGATACGGGGCAGAGTTTCGCGCTTGCCATTATTAAAGGCTTCTGCCAGTGCGGTCATCACATCCAGATAGAGCGGTTCTGCCTGGGCACCGGGTTCTTTGGTTCTGTCCAGTACCGCCACGCTGCGTACGGATCCCGGTAGAGTTTGTAGCAAGTGTTTGGCTGAGAAGGGGCGGTACAGGCGAACTTTCAGCACGCCGACTTTTTCGCCACGGGTTAGCAATTCATCAACCACTTCTTCACAGGTGCCAATGGCTGAGCCCATCAGGATAATCACCCGTTCAGCTTGCGGATGCCCGTAATATTCAAACGGCTGATACTGACGACCTGTCGCGGCAGAGAAATCATTCATCGCCTGTTCAACATGGTCATAGACTGCGTTGTACCAGGGGTTGGTGGCTTCGCGAGACTGGAAATAAGTGTCAGGATTGGCGGACGTACCACGGATCACCGGATGTTCCGGGTTGAGCGCCCGGGCGCGATGAGCATCAATTTCGGCCTGCGGCATGAGATCAAGAATCGTGTCATCGGCCAGCGGGACTATTTTATTGATTTCGTGGGACGTGCGGAAACCATCAAAGAAATGAATAAATGGCACGCGGCTTTTCAGCGTCGCGATGTGCGAAATGAGAGCAAAGTCTTGCGCTTCCTGGACGTTTGCCGCACACAACATCGCGCAACCCGTCTGGCGCACCGCCATGACGTCGGAATGATCGCCAAAAATAGAGAGTGCATGTGTGGCAACGGTACGTGCCGCTACATGCAGGACAAACGGTGTGAGTTCGCCTGCCAGTTTGTACAGTGTCGGGATCATCAGCAGCAAACCCTGCGATGACGTAAACGATGTTGAAAGGGCACCCGTCTGCAAAGCGCCATGCACGGTAGCGATAGCACCCGCTTCCGACTGCATTTCAACCACGCGTGGTGTGTCTCCCCAAACGTTCTTCAAGCCGTTTCCGGCCCAGGCATCAGCCTGTTCTGCCATCGTGGAACTGGGGGTAATAGGGTAGATGGCGATAACTTCACTGGTGCGAAACGCCACCGAAGCAACCGCGCCATTACTGTCAATAGTAATCATATGACACCCTTACATTGCGCAAATGAGGGGCGCACGAAATTGCTGCGCGCCCAGTAGTAATCTTTCAATTTTAGCAAATGGCTTTCTTCTGCATTTTCGCTTTTGTGTCCCCCACATCAGCGTAATGAATGTTTTGATCAAACAGAGGGCAAAAAAATAGCCATAAAAAAGTAAAAATGCGGGGCAACGCGCAGGACAGCTCTCGATGTCGCCCTCTGTGCTGCCTATTATTTATGGCGGTGTCGTTTGGCTTGAAGATCAGAGGAAGAAAAGATGCGAGCAGCGTTTTGGGTAGGGTGTGCCGCTTTATTGTTGTCGGCGTGTAGTAGTGAACCTGTTCAGCAGGCGACTGCGGCGCACGTAGCGCCAGGTTTAAAAGCGTCGATGTCCAGTAGTGGAGAAGCAAATTGTGCAATGATCGGCGGTTCGCTTTCTGTTGCCCGTCAACTGGATGGCACGGCGATTGGGATGTGTGCATTACCCAACGGCAAACGCTGTAGCGAACAGTCACTTGCCGCCGGGAGCTGTGGCAGCTATTAATTCATTAAATCCGCCAGCTTATAAGTTAATGTCTGTTTCGCGGTCGCCAGCGTTAACTGGTTCGCGGTCAGATCCACTTGTGCACCTTCTTTCAGCATTTCGCTAATGGTGTTATCGAGTTCATTAAGCTGCGGGTTAGCGCACATCATACGGGTCATTGCCAGCCCTTTGGCTGTCAGTTCACCATTAGACAGTTTGCCTTCACCGCTAAAGCGGTTACACATGCTGCCGGAAATCATCATTTTTTCACCAAAGCTGATTTCTGGCGGATTTTTATCGCTGGTCACGGGCTTACCGTTTACGCTTTCCAGCACAAAGCGATGATGCTGTAGCTGTTCTGGCGTAACAGCAATTTTGTCATTACTTACACATCCCGCCATCAGCAGGCTTAGCGCAACAAACGCGGCTACTTTCTTCATTGTGGTTCTCAATTACAGTTTCTGACTCAGGACTATTTTAAGAATAGAGAATGAAAGGTCATTGGGGATTATCTGAATCAGCTCCCCTGGATTGCAGGGGAGCTGCAACATTAAACCAGTTCGTTCGGGCAGGTTTCGCCTTTTTCCAGATTGCTTAAGTTTTGCAGCGTAGTCTGAGAAATACTGGTCAGAGCTTCTGCTGTCAGGAATGCCTGGTGCCCGGTAAACAGCACGTTGTGGCAGGCAGACAGGCGACGGAATACGTCATCCTGGATCACGTCGTTGGATTTATCTTCAAAGAACAGATCGCGTTCGTTCTCATACACGTCCATACCCAACGAACCAATTTTCTGATTTTTCAGCGCTTCAATTGCTGCCTGAGAATCAATCAATGCACCGCGACTGGTATTGACGATCATCACGCCATTTTTCATCTGATCGAAGGCGGCTTCGTTCAACAGATGGTAGTTTTCCGGTGTCAGCGGGCAGTGCAGAGAGATAACGTCTGATTCAGAGAACAGGGTTGGCAGATCGACATACTCCACACCGAGTTCCAGCGCCGCTGCACTTGGATACGGATCGAACGCCAGCAGACGCATACCAAAACCTTTCAGAATGCGCAGCATCGCCACACCGATTTTACCGGTACCGATAACGCCTGCCGTTTTGCCATACATAGTAAAGCCGGTCAGACCTTCCAGAGAGAAGTTAGCGTCACGGGTACGCTGATACGCGCGGTGAATACGGCGGTTCAGCGTCATCATCATACCGATGGCGTGTTCAGCAACGGCCTCTGGATCATAGGCTGGAACACGGACTACTTTCAGCCCCAGTTCTTTTGCCGCATCAAGGTCGACGTTATTGAAACCGGCACAGCGCAGGGCGATATATTTAACGCCGTGCTTTTTCAGCTCTTCCAGCACCGGGCGGCTGCCGTCATCGTTTACGAAAATACATACCGCTTCGCAGCCATTGGCAGTTTTAGCGGTTTTTTCCGTCAGCAGAAAGTCAAAAAATTCCAGCTCAAAGCCAAAGGACTCGTTCACCTGTTGCAGGTACTTCTTGTCGTACTGTTTTGTGCTATAAACGGCGAGTTTCATAAGACTTTCTCCAGTGATGTTGAATCACATTTAAGCCACTAAAAATATTTTACAAAATTTCAAATATAATTGAAAACCATGGCGATATTGAAAAATTCATCAACAACTATGCTTAGTGTAGGCGCAACCTTCAACTGAACGGTTAAACATGCCACAATACCCGTATTGAATGCTTAATTTTTCGCTAAATCAGGATATTAACTACCCATGCTGGGTAAATATAAAGCCGTTCTCGCGCTGTTATTACTGATTATTCTTGTGCCGTTGACGCTGCTGATGACGCTCGGGCTGTGGGTTCCCACGATGGCGGGCATCTGGCTACCGCTCGGGACACGTATTGCATTAGATGAAAGCCCACGCATTACGCGTAAAGGTTTAATCATTCCCGATCTCCGTTATCTGGTGGGAGATTGTCAGCTTGCGCATATCACCAACGCCAGCCTTTCACATCCCAGCCGCTGGTTATTGAACGTCGGCACGGTAGAACTTGATTCTGCTTGTCTGGCGAAATTGCCGCAGACGGAGCAATCGCCAGCTGCTCCAAAAACCCTCGCGCAGTGGCAGTCCATGCTGCCTAACACCTGGATCAATATCGATAAACTGATTTTTTCTCCCTGGCAGGAATGGCAGGGAAAACTCTCTCTCGCATTAACCTCTGATATCCAGCAACTGCGTTATCAGGGCGAAAAAGTTAAATTTCAAGGCCAGCTGAAAGGGCAACAACTTACAGTCAGCGAACTGGATGTCATCGCGTTTGAATATCAGCCGCCGGTTAAACTGGTGGGGGAATTTACTATGCCGCTCGTGCCGGATGGACTTCCTGTAAGTGGGCATGCTACTGCGACGTTAAACTTGCCGCAGGAACCGTCACTGGTGGATGCAGAGCTGGACTGGCAGGAAAATAGCGGGCAATTGATTGTGCTGGCACGTGATAACGGCGATCCGTTGCTCGATTTGCCGTGGCAAATTACTCGTCAACAATTGACCGTAAGCGATGGTCGCTGGAGTTGGCCGTATGCAGGTTTTCCTTTGAGTGGCCGACTGGGTGTCAAAGTCGACAACTGGCAGGCAGGGCTTGAGAACGCTCTGATCAGCGGACGACTGAGTGTGCTGACCCAGGGGCAAGCGGGTAAAGGCAACGCGGTGCTAAATTTTGGCCCAGGAAAATTAAGCATGGATAACAGCCAGCTGCCTCTGCAGCTGACCGGTGAAGCGAAACAGGCGGACCTCATTTTATATGCCCGCTTACCTGCGCAGCTAAGTGGAAGTCTGACTGACCCAACGCTGGCCTTTGAGCCAGGCGCGTTACTTCGTTCAAAGGGAAGAGTCATCGATTCGCTGGACATCGATGAAATCCGCTGGCCTTTAGCGGGTGTAAAAGTCACCCAACGTGGTGTTGACGGACGTTTGCAGGCCATTTTGCAGGCGCATGAAAATGAACTGGGCGATTTCGTGCTGCATATGGATGGGCTGGCGAATGATTTTCTCCCTGACGCGGGCCGCTGGCAGTGGCGCTACTGGGGAAAAGGCAGTTTTACACCGATGAATGCCACCTGGGATGTCGCAGGAAAAGGTGAATGGCATGACAGCACGATTACGCTGACCGACCTCTCCACCGGTTTCGACCAGTTACAATACGGTACGATGACGGTAGAAAAGCCGCGATTAATTCTGGACAAGCCCGTCGTCTGGGTACGTGACGCACAGCATCCCTCCTTCAGCGGCGCGCTGTCACTGGACGCCGGGCAAACGCTGTTCACTGGCGGCAGTGTGTTACCGCCATCAACCTTAAAATTTAGCGTCGATGGGCGCGATCCGACGTATTTCCTCTTTAAAGGCGATTTACATGCTGGTGAGATTGGCCCGGTTCGGGTAAATGGTCGCTGGGACGGTATTCGTCTGCGCGGTAACGCCTGGTGGCCAAAACAATCACTGACTGTATTCCAGCCGCTGGTGCCACCCGACTGGAAGATGAACTTACGCGATGGTGAACTGTATGCTCAGGTTGCATTTTCTGCTGCGCCTGAACAAGGATTCCGCGCGGGAGGGCACGGCGTGTTGAAAGGCGGTAGTGCCTGGATGCCAGATAATCAGGTTAACGGTGTCGATTTTGTCCTGCCTTTCCGTTTTGCCGATGGAGCCTGGCATCTGGGGACTCGCGGCCCCGTTACGTTGCGAATTGCCGAAGTGATTAATCTGGTGACAGCGAAAAATATTACGGCTGATTTGCAAGGGCGTTATCCGTGGACTGAAGAAGAACCCTTGCTGTTGACTGATGTTAGCGTCGATGTGTTAGGCGGTAACGTACTGATGAAACAATTACGTATGCCGCAACATGACCCGGCGCTGTTGCGGCTGAATAATCTCTCATCCAGCGAACTGGTTAGCGCCGTCAATCCGAAACAATTCGCCATGTCCGGGGCATTTAGTGGTGCATTGCCGTTATGGCTAAACAACGAAAAATGGATAGTGAAAGATGGTTGGCTGGCAAATAGCGGGCCAATGACCTTGCGGCTGGATAAAGACACCGCAGATGCGGTGGTGAAAGACAATATGACTGCGGGTTCAGCAATTAACTGGTTGCGCTATATGGAAATTAGCCGTTCATCGACAAATATTAATTTAGATAATCTCGGTTTATTAACCATGCAGGCCAACATTACAGGTACCAGTCGCGTTGATGGTAAAAGCGGTACGGTAAACCTTAATTACCATCATGAAGAGAATATTTTTACGCTGTGGCGCAGTTTACGCTTTGGCGATAATCTCCAGGCATGGTTGGAGCAGAACGCACGTCTGCCGGGAAATGACTGTCCGCAAGGAAAAGAGTGTGAGGAAAAACAATGAAAATTTTACTGGCTGCGTTGACGTCATCTTTTATGCTGGCTGCCTGTACGCCGCGTATTGAAGTCGCTGCGCCCAAGGATCCGATCACTATCAATATGAACGTTAAAATTGAGCATGAGATCATCATCAAGGCAGACAAAGATGTCGAAGAGCTGCTTGAAACTCGTAGCGATCTTTACTGAGGCGATGATGAAGAAAACATTACTTCTTTGTGCGTTTCTTGTTGGGCTGGTAAGCAGCAATGTAATGGCATTGACTCTGGATGAAGCCAGAACGCAGGGGCGGGTCGGGGAAACATTTTATGGTTATCTGGTTGCGCTGAAAACGGATGCTGAAACAGAGAAATTAGTAACCGACATTAATGCCGAACGTAAAGCGAGTTACCAACAACTGGCAAAGCAAAATAATGTGTCTATAGATGATATCGCGAAACTCGCCGGGCAAAAGCTCGTAGCTCGGGCCAAACCGGGGGAATATGTACAAGGGATAAACGGTAAATGGGTACGAAAATTGGTAAAGACTCCAACTTACTGATAGTGTTTTATGTTCAGATAATGCCCGATGACCTTGTCATGCAGCTCCACCGATTTTGAGAACGACAGTGACTTCCGTCCCAGCCTTGCCAGATGTTGTCTCAGATTCAGATTATGTCGCTCAATGCGCTGAGTGTAACGCTTGCTGATAACGTGCAGCTTTCCCTTCAGGCGTGATTCATACAGCGGCCAGCCATCCGTCATCCATACCACGACCTCAAAGGCCGACAGCAGGCTCAGAAGACGCTCCAGTGTGGCCAGAGTGCGTTCACCGAAGACGTGCGCCACAACCGT
>NZ_MECT01000078.1:0-8270 GCF_001722145.1 Shigella sp. FC1544 | reverse complement strand
ACGGTTGTGGCGCACGTCTTCGGTGAACGCACTCTGGCCACACTGGAGCGTCTTCTGAGCCTGCTGTCGGCCTTTGAGGTCGTGGTATGGATGACGGATGGCTGGCCGCTGTATGAATCACGCCTGAAGGGAAAGCTGCACGTTATCAGCAAGCGTTACACTCAGCGCATTGAGCGACATAATCTGAATCTGAGACAACATCTGGCAAGGCTGGGACGGAAGTCACTGTCGTTCTCAAAATCGGTGGAGCTGCATGACAAGGTCATCGGGCATTATCTGAACATAAAACACTATCAGTAAGTTGGAGTCATTACCTGCACGCACTATGTAATAACTTCTCCCACTGGCCTGGAACAACTGAACTTATTGAACTATGTTAGAAAATACGCCAGTTTAAGTATCTGCCTGAACTGGCAAGGTTAAGCACAATGATATATCGGCGCGTATTCCGTTGCATAAGTGTGCAAAAAAAGTGGAAGACGTATCGAGATTTGTGCGTCTGATCGAGACATGTTTAAAAATGGCTTGCCATAATTAACGTTGTATGTGATAACAGATTTCGGGTTAAACGAGGTACAGTTCTGTTTATGTGTGGCATTTTCAGTAAAGAAGTCCTGAGTAAACACGTTGATGTTGAATACCGCTTCTCTGCCGAGCCTTATATTGGTGCCTCATGCAGTAATGTGTCAGTTCTATCTATGTTATGCCTGCGGGCGAAGAAAACAATCTAAGGAATTTTTCAAATGGCAAAGATTAAAGGTCAGGTTAAGTGGTTCAACGAGTCTAAAGGTTTTGGCTTCATTACTCCGGCTGATGGCAGCAAAGACGTGTTCGTACACTTCTCCGCTATCCAGGGTAATGGCTTCAAAACTCTGGCTGAAGGTCAGAACGTTGAGTTCGAAATTCAGGACGGCCAGAAAGGTCCGGCAGCTGTTAACGTAACAGCTATCTGATCGAATCCACTGATCTGAAGTGTGAATACGCTTCAATCTCGCTATAAAGCCTCGTCGAATGCGAGGCTTTTTACTATGCTTTATCTTCGCTCCTGGCGTTCGGATATTTGCCCGCCGCGTGATTCGCGTTACACTTGCGGCCTTTAGTATCCTGCCGGAGTTGTAATGTCTTTTTCCTGTCCACTTTGCCATCAGCCTCTTTCGCGTGAAAAAAACAGCTATATCTGTCCCCAGCGACATCAGTTTGATATGGCGAAAGAAGGGTATGTCAATCTGCTGCCCGTTCAGCATAAACGGTCTCGTGATCCGGGCGACAGCGCGGAAATGATGCAAGCACGCCGCGCATTCTTAGATGCCGGACATTATCAGCCGCTGCGTTATGCAATTGTCGCCCAACTGAGGGAACGGCTTGATGATAAGGCCACGGCGGTGCTGGATATTGGCTGTGGTGAAGGGTATTACACACACGCATTTGCCGATGCGTTGCCCGAAATCACCACGTGTGGTCTGGATGTTTCGAAGGTAGCGATAAAAGCGGCGGCGAAACGCTATCCGCAGGTCACTTTTTGTGTCGCTTCCAGCCACCGTTTGCCGTTTTCCGATACCAGTATGGACGCCATAATACGTATTTACGCGCCGTGTAAAGCAGAAGAATTAGCACGAGTAGTGAAGCCCGGCGGCTGGGTCATTACTGCCACGCCGGGACCGCGACATTTGATGGAGCTGAAGGGGCTGATTTACAATGAAGTACATCTTCATGCACCTCATGCAGAACAACTGGAAGGTTTTACATTACAGCAGAGTGCGGAGTTGTGTTATCCGATGCGTCTTCGCGGTGATGAAGCCGTCGCATTATTGCAGATGACGCCGTTTGCCTGGCGTGCGAAGCCAGAAGTCTGGCAAACACTGGCAGCAAAAGAAGTGTTCGACTGCCAGACGGACTTTAATATTCACCTCTGGCAGCGTTCTTATTAACCGTGGAAGTGCGTCCAGAGGATCTGGACGCCGATGCCGATCAGTACCAGCCCGCCGAGAATTTCCGCTTTTTTCCCAATAATTGAGCCGATAAAGCGACCAACCATCATCCCTAATGTTGACATAATCAAGGTTGCACAACCAATGGCCAATGCGGTCGCGATAATGTTGACCTGCAGGAAAGCAAGACCAACACCCACAGCCATGGCATCCAGGCTGGTGGCAATCGCGGTGGTTACCAGTAGCCAGAAACCGTGTCGACGGCGCGGCTCTTCATCTTCATCATCTGCGCCACGAAAACCCTCAATAATCATTCGCCCGCCGAGGAATATCAGCAGCACAAACGCAATCCAGTGGTTCCATTCAAGGACAAACCGGCTGGCTAACATGCCCATTCCCCAGCCGATCAGCGGCGTCAGGGTTTCGACGGCACCAAAAATAAGGCCGGTTCGCAATGCTTCAGAAAATTTCGGTTTATGGAGGGTGGCACCTTTACCGATTGATGCAGCAAATGCATCCATCGACATACCAAACGCAAGAAGAACAGTAGCAGTGATATTCATGACAATGTCCTGACCGGGGTATCCATAAAACACATCATCGCCCCCAGCAAACATGCATACATGAACAACAAGCCGTGATGGTTTTCGCGTTCATGCAGGCATAGCGATTGATGTGCATATGGTCTCGCCTGACTGAAAGTATTCAGTCCGTACGTGCCACGTTTTGCAACGAGTATGTTGACACGTACATTTCCGGAATCTGGAAATCGGCTACTCCCCAAATGAGGGCGCAACCTTAACATATTTTGAGAATATAAAACAACTGTTGGAATATATTATTTCATTGCTTTATTGATAACGAATTCATTTAGATTTATATATCAATGAAACGTTAAAATAAATAACAAATAAGGGAAGAGGTAATATAGCCTAAGCTATGTCTGATTATTAAAAATACACTAAACATAGCTTTGGCTAAATTCATAACTTATTGAGTTGAAACGATAAGCTTATAAATTTTTTCCAGATTGTCGATATTTCGAACGCGGATTAACAGCCGACGCTGTTCTAATTGCATCACCAACACGCCATCTTCCGACAAGTTCATCGCTTTGATTCGGCTATATTCAATCCAGACATTGGCGAAGAAAAAACCTTTTTGTTTAAAGATGATCTTCGGAACGCGGATCCAGAATATATAAAAACCCATCAGAGCCAGTGCGCTTAATAACCATGTCGTTATTAACGCACCATGATTCGTGACGTTGTTATAGATAAGAATGACAATCAATCCGACGAAGATAACGCTATCGATGCGACCACGCCGGAGCAAAGGAATTGCCAGCAGGGTGGGGCCGTTACGGCGGGGCATGATGAACTGATCGTAGATCGCGAAGGCCAGGAGTGCGGCGATGAAAAGAATCAGTACCAGGTCCGTGATTGTCATTAATCCTCCAGATAAAAAAACGGGGCCAAAAGGCCCCGGTAGTGTACAACAGTCTTACAGTCCCAGCAGGCCGCAAGCGTAACCAGCGATACCGATGACGAAGAAGCCAACGATGATCCACAGCGGGTTAACTTTTTTGCGCAGTAGCCACATACAAGCAAAGGTCAGCAGCAGTGGTACCAGGCCTGGCATTAACTGGTCCAGAATAGTCTGGACAGTAGTAACGTGTTCTTTGCCCGTCTGGTCAGTAATGCGAGAGACAACCAGCGGGATGTTGACATGTGTCCACTTGTTAACCAATGCCCCCATGACAAACAGGCCGAGGATAGACGCCCCTTCCGTCAGTTTTTGCAGGAAGCCACCACCCATATCTTTAACGATATCGATACCTTTGGAGTAACCATACGCTACGCCGTAGTAACGGGTTGCCAGACGCACCAGGTTAAACAGGATGAAGAACAGCAGCGGACCTAACAGGCTGCCGCTCATCGCGATACCGGCACCCAGTGCTGCAAATACCGGACGTACGGTTCCCCAGAAGATCGGGTCGCCTACACCAGCCAGCGGCCCCATCAAACCGACTTTGATACCGTTGATAGCACCGTCGTCGATCTCTGCGCCATTAGCACGCTGTTCTTCCAGCGCCAGGGTTACGCCGAGAATCGGCGCAGCCACGAACGGCTGGGTGTTAAAGAACTCCAGGTGACGGCGAATAGCTTGTTTACGAGCTTCGTTGTTCTCAGGGTAGAGGCGACGAATTGCCGGTACCATAGAGAAGCAGAAACCCAGTGCCTGCATACGTTCGAAGTTCCATGAACCCTGGAAGAGGTTAGAACGCAGGAAGACGCCACGAATATCACTTTGAGTGAGTTTTTTCTCGGTGGTAGTTTGAGTTGTATCAACCATTTCGCTCACCTGTTAGTCCAGTTCGTTATCGAGATCGTTGTTACCAGCAGCCTGAGCAGGCGCACCGGCTACGCGGTTGTATTTCGGGCTAAGTTGGATGTAGAGCACTGCCATAACAGTACCGATCACACCCAGAGCAACCAGGTTAAAGTTGGTGAATGCTGCGGTTACGAAGCCGAGGTAGAAGAACGGCATCAGGTAGCCAGCACGCATCATGTTGATAACCATCGCATAACCAACCACCACGATCATGCCACCGGCGATATTCAGACCATTGGTCACCACTTCCGGAATCGCATTCAGCATGTTCTGTACTTCGCTGGTACCAACAGACAGCGCAACGATGACGGCCGGAATAGCCACACGCATTGCTTGCAGGAACAGAGAAGAAACGTGGATCCAGGAAATCGCTGTCAGGTTGCCGTTATCAGCAGCCTTATCCGCAGCGTGCTGGAAAGCAACGGTAATAGTACGAACGATGATGGTCAGTACCTGGCCCGCAGCGGCCAGAGGGATTGCCAGTGCGATACCTGCACCAATGCTCTGATGACCTGCGATAACCAGAATGGTAGAAATGATAGAAGCCAGAGCGGCGTCAGGCGCAACTGCAGCACCGATGTTCATCCAGCCCAGCGCGATCATTTCCAGCGTACCACCGATAATAATACCGGTTTTCATATCCCCAAGAACGATACCCACCAGGGTACACGCGATTAGCGGACGGTGAAACTGAAATTCATCGAGGATTGATCCCATACCTGCGATACAGGCTACGATAAATACCAGCACAATTTGAAGAGTGGTAATCTCCATTGTACTTCTCCTGTTTACGTAAGACTTAAGTGTGAAAACTGAGTGATAATCAACACAATACGTTACTTATCGATTTTGCTGATCAGATCCATCATTTTCAGTTTCGGATCGGTGGAAACCTTACGGACTTCCAGCTCAATACCGCGCGCATTCAGTTTCTTGAACGCCTCGATATCTTTTTCATCAACCGAAACCGCGTTATTCACCTGGGTTTTACCTTGACGGAATGCCATACCACCGACGTTAACAGAGGTGATTTTCACGCCGCCTTCAACGAGACGCTCTACATCTGTTGGGTTGGTAAATAACAGCATTACGCGTTCGCCAGCATATTTCGGGTTGTTGTAGACGCGAATCATTTTGGCAACATCAACTACGTGTGCTGTTACGCCCGGAGGTGCAACCTGGGTGAGCAGTGTCTTACGAACGGTATCCGCAGCCACTTCATCACTAACAACAATAATACGGGAGACATTGGTTTCTTTGGTCCAGCGGGTGGCGACCTGACCGTGAATCAGACGGTCGTCGATACGCGCAAGGCCAATAACCATGTAGTCGTTTGGCCCCATTGGTTTTGCCGGAGTTGGAGCCGCTTTTGGTGCTGCGGCAGCGGGTGCTGGCGCGGCTTTTTCAACCGGTTTGGCTTTCAGTGCTTTCACGCCTTCACGGCCTGTTTCTACTGCCAGCGCAACCAGTTCATCAAAGCTTGGGTCATCATCACGAGCCATTAACGTTTCCACGAGCATTGGAATGTTAACGCCTGCAATGACTTCATAATGCTCTTTGTCGACGACAATGCGGCTGGCAGCATTGAACGGGCTGCCTCCCCATGTATCAACGAGAAACAGCACGCCTTTAGTGGTGTCGAGTTTTGCCAACTGAGCGTTGTACTTTTCAATCAGCGTTTCGGCATTTTCACCTGGAACGAAATCGATCCAGCCGACGTTTTCCTGCTCGCCTAACAGCATTTCTGCCGTTTTAAGCAACTGCTCTGCAGCCCAACCATGTGTGCCTATAACAATAGCAATGGTCACTTGCTACCTCCTTTATTATCGTTAACACCTCAACGTGCCAGATGTATTTTTGAATCGTCGTCCACAATCGAATCGATTCAGATAAGGGCTACAACCAAAAACCCCTGCGTTTCGCGATTTATTTTAGATATCGAAAAAATTATTTTATGTGATGAAGATCCGTAATTTAACTTTCGATTAGCAGAAATTTCGAAAGGTAAAATATCCTTGTCACATTCGTTTGCAAAGGAAGGTAAATCTTTGCCAAATCAGAGGCGTCTCTGATATGTTTAACTCCCGTTTAACAACCATGGAGTATAGGGCAGTAGCCCGCAGTATGGATCGTCACCGACGTCATTTCAGCATCAGGCCTTTTAACGCCTGCCTTTCTGGCACTCTATGCCGCACCTTTCGTTTGCATTTTGTCGTTACGCCTGCATTATTTCTGGCGTCGAATAGCTATTCCTTAAGCAGGAGCTTGTCATGGAATTCTTAATGGACCCCTCAATTTGGGCGGGGCTACTCACGCTTGTTGTTCTCGAAATTGTGCTGGGTATCGATAACCTGGTCTTCATCGCCATTCTTGCTGACAAACTGCCGCCAAAACAACGCGATAAAGCGCGTTTGCTGGGGTTATCACTGGCGCTGATTATGCGTCTGGGGCTGCTGTCGCTGATTTCATGGATGGTCACGCTGACCAAACCGCTATTTACCGTCATGGATTTCTCCTTCTCCGGACGCGACCTGATTATGTTGTTCGGGGGGATATTCTTGCTGTTCAAAGCAACAACCGAACTGCATGAACGGCTGGAAAACCGCGATCATGATTCCGGCCACGGTAAAGGCTACGCCAGTTTCTGGGTGGTCGTCACACAGATTGTCATCCTTGACGCCGTCTTCTCGTTGGATGCGGTAATTACTGCAGTAGGGATGGTTAACCATCTGCCGGTGATGATGGCGGCGGTAGTGATTGCGATGGCGGTTATGTTGCTGGCATCCAAACCGCTGACGCGATTCGTTAACCAGCACCCCACGGTGGTGGTGCTCTGTCTGAGCTTCCTGTTAATGATTGGTCTGAGTCTGGTGGCAGAAGGTTTCGGTTTCCACATTCCGAAAGGTTACCTGTATGCCGCGATTGGCTTCTCGATCATCATCGAAGTGTTTAACCAGATTGCGCGTCGCAACTTTATTCGCCACCAGTCGACTTTGCCGCTGCGAGCGCGTACTGCCGATGCAATCCTGCGTTTGATGGGCGGGAAACGTCAGGCCAATGTTCAGCACGATGCCGATAACCCGATGCCGATGCCGATCCCGGAAGGTGCATTTGCCGAAGAAGAACGTTACATGATTAACGGCGTACTGACGCTGGCGTCGCGTTCTCTGCGCGGGATCATGACGCCGCGCGGTGAAATAAGCTGGGTTGACGCTAATCTCGGGGTCGATGAAATCCGCGAGCAACTGCTCTCTTCACCGCACAGTCTGTTCCCGGTATGTCGCGGTGAACTGGATGAAATCATCGGTATTGTACGTGCTAAAGAACTGCTGGTGGCGCTGGAAGAGGGCGTTGATGTGGCGGCGATTGCTTCGGCGTCTCCGGCGATTATCGTCCCGGAAACCCTCGATCCGATCAACCTGTTGGGCGTGCTGCGTCGTGCTCGCGGGAGCTTTGTTATCGTGACCAACGAGTTTGGTGTGGTACAAGGTCTGGTCACGCCGCTGGATGTGCTGGAAGCCATTGCGGGTGAATTCCCGGACGCTGACGAAACGCCGGAAATCATTACTGATGGTGACGGCTGGCTGGTAAAAGGCGGTACAGATTTGCATGCCTTGCAGCAGGCGCTTGATGTTGAGCACCTTGCCGATGACGATGATATCGCGACGGTCGCGGGCCTCGTGATCTCGGCAAATGGTCACATTCCCCGTGTGGGCGATGTGATTGATGTAGGGCCACTGCATATCACCATCATTGAAGCCAATGATTATCGTGTTGATCTGGTTCGCATTGTTAAAGAGCAACCGGCGCACGATGAAGATGAGTAAGGCAGTATGACTTTCCGTGAGACAGATGCTGGCCAACGTGGGATATTTAACGCGGGTTAACATCGTTGTCAGAGCCGCATGGGTGAGCTGTTGCTACACCCCGGTATTTCCACCACGGAGG
>NZ_MECT01000077.1:0-40093 GCF_001722145.1 Shigella sp. FC1544 | reverse complement strand
GTTACTGGCCGAATCAACTGAGTTTCTCAGAATCATGCGGAATGGTGATGAGAATGCTGATGACATTGCAGGGCGCTTCACCGGGACGTATACCGGAGCTGATGCGCGATCTTGCAAGTATGGGACAACTTGTGAAATTACCGACGAGAAGGGGAAGGGCCTTCCCGAGAGTGGTAAAGGAGAGGCCCTGGAAATACCCCACAGCCCCGAAAAAGAGCCAGTCAGTTGCTTAACTGACTGGCATTACAGCAGAAGGTGGCGTTAAATCTCGCTTCAGGTGAAGGGTATTTCTTTATCCGTCCTGGCGGCGTGTTTTATGTCGCGGGAGATAAAGTCGGCATCATTCGTCTGGATGCCTTTAAAACCAGTAAAGAGATTCAGTTTTCGGTGCAGTCAGGGCCAATGTTATTAGAAAACGGCGTAATTAATCCACGCATTCACCCGAATGTTGCCTCGCGTAAAATTCGTAACGGTGTAGGGATTAATAAACAAGGGAACGCCGTGTTTTTGTTGAGCCAGCAGGCGACAAATTTTTATGATTTTGCCTGTTATGCCAAAGCGAAACTGAACGTTGAGCAGTTGCTTTATCTTGATGGCACAATTTCACATATGTATATGAAAGGCGGGGCAATCCCGTGGCAACGCTATCCTTTTGTCACCATGATTTCCGTCGAGCGGAAAGGTTAAGCATTGTACACTCGAGGAGGCCAGACAAACTGGGACTGGCTACACAGCTGGAAAATCATCAGATAAATGAAGGGAAACAAAAATGAAAAAAACGCTCGCAACGTTATTTTTATTAACGTGTCTGGGATCATCATCCGCCTATGCGGATAACGCTTTGATTTTACAAACTGATTTTAGCCTGAAAGATGGTGCCGTCTCGGCGATGAAAGGGGTCGCATTCGGCGTTGACCATAATCTTAAAATCTTTGATTTAACACACGAAATTCCACCGTATAACATCTGGGAAGGCGCTTATCGCCTGTATCAGACTGCCAGTTACTGGCCGCAAGGTTCGGTGTTTGTTAGCGTGGTCGATCCGGGCGTAGGCACTGACCGTAAATCGGTAGTGCTGAAAACCAAAAACGGTCAATACTTCGTTTCACCAGATAACGGTACGCTCACTTTGGTGGCACAAACTCTGGGTATTGATAGCGTCCGGGAAATCGACGAAAAAGCTAACCGCCTGAAAGGTTCTGAAAAGTCATATACCTTCCACGGTCGTGACGTGTATGCCTACACCGGTGCACGTCTGGCTTCCGGGGCGATTACGTTCGAACAGGTGGGGCCAGAGCTTCCAGCAAAAGTTGTCGAACTTTCTTATCAGAAAGCAAAAGCAACAAAAGGTGAAGTGAAGGGCAATATCCCGATTCTCGATATTCAGTACGGCAACGTCTGGAGCAATATCAGCGACGAGTTGCTGAATCAGGCAGAAATCAAACTCAACGACACGTTGTGTGTGACCATTTCCGAAGGTTCCCAGCAAAAATACGCAGGGAAAATGCCGTATGTCGCAAGCTTCGGCGATGTGCCGGAAGGCCAGCCGATGGTGTATCTGAACAGCTTATTGAATGTTTCCGTGGCGCTGAATATGGATAATTTCGCGCAGAAACATCAGGTTGCGTCTGGTGCTGACTGGAATATTGATGTGAAGAAGTGCGCTAAGTAAGGTGCTGATGCGGAATGCGGTGTGGCGCACCGCATCCCGCAACGTCACACCGTCTCCAACCGGGCATAAGCCGCCACCAGCCATTTAATACCCTGGCCCTGGAATGCCACCTGCAAACGGCTATGTTCACCGCTGCCTTCCATATTGACGATGGTGCCTTCACCAAACTTAGCGTGGCGTACACGCTGGCCGAGCTTGTAGCCGCTGTCGTTCTCGACCATCGGCGTACCCATCCGCTGATGGCTGACCGGGCGGCTTACCGTGGCGCGCAGGCGCACCTCTTCCACACACTCTTCCGGCAGCTCGCCAATAAAGCGCGACGGGCGATGGTAAACCTCTTTGCCATACAGACGGCGAGTTTCCGCGTAGGTCAGCGTCAGTTTCTGCATCGCGCGGGTTACGCCAACGTAGGCCAGACGGCGTTCTTCTTCCAGACGCCCGCCTTCATCCAGCGACATCTGGCTTGGGAACATGCCCTCTTCCATACCGACGATAAACACCTGCGGGAACTCCAGACCTTTCGCCGAGTGCATGGTCATCAGTTGTACCGCATCCTGCCAGGTATCCGCCTGCCCTTCGCCTGCTTCCAGCGCCGCATGGGATAGGAACGCCTGCAGCGGCATTAAATCTTCGTCTTCTTCGTTGTAGCTGAACTGGCGCGTTGCCGTCACCAGTTCCTCTAAGTTTTCGATACGCGTCTGACCTTTTTCGCCCTTCTCCTGCTCGTACATGGTACGCAGGCCGGAGTCTTTAATTACCCGGTCAGTCTGTACATGCAGCGGCATATCGGCAGTTTCCTGCGCTAAGGCGTCGATCAGTTCCATAAACCGCTGTAAGGCGCTGGCAGCACGTCCGGCGAGGGCTTTTTCCTGCAACAGTTCACGACATGCCTGCCAGAGTGTTAACTGGCGATCGCGCGATGTCTGACGTACCACGTCCAGCGTCCGGTCACCAATACCCCGCGTTGGCGTATTCACCACACGCTCAAAGGCCGCGTCGTCGTTACGGTTGGCAATCAGGCGCAGATACGAGAGCGCATCTTTGATTTCCTGGCGTTCGAAGAAGCGCATCCCGCCGTAAATACGGTACGGCATACTCGCCTGCAACAGTGCTTCTTCCAGCACACGCGACTGGGCGTTACTGCGGTAGAGAATGGCGCACTCGGCAAGCGCCCCTCCGTTGTCCTGCCAGGTTTTGATGCGGTTAACCACAAAACGCGCTTCATCGAGTTCGTTAAAAGCGCAATAGAGGGAAATAGGCTCACCGTCCGCGCCATCGGTCCACAGTTTTTTACCCAGACGCCCGTTATTGTTTTCAATCAGGGCGTTAGCGGCGCTCAGAATATTGCTGGTAGAGCGGTAGTTTTGCTCCAGACGAATAGTTTCGGCACCGGGGAAATCATTAAGGAAACGCTGAATATTCTCCACCTGCGCCCCGCGCCAGCCGTAGATTGACTGGTCGTCATCACCGACGATCATCACTTTGCCGGTGTCGCCCGCCAGCAGGCGGATCCACGCGTACTGAATGTTGTTGGTATCCTGGAATTCGTCCACCAGGATATTGGTAAAACGTTCGCGGTAGTGTTGCAGGATATGCGGCTTGTTAAGCCACAACTCGTGAGCGCGCAGCAGCAGCTCGGCGAAGTCCACCAGGCCCGCGCGGTCACACGCTTCCTGATACGCCTGATACACCTTCTGCCAGGTCTGCTCCACCGGATTACCGTAGCTTTGAATATGATGTGGACGCAGGCCTTCATCTTTCTGGCTGTTGATGTACCACATTGCCTGGCGCGGCGGCCACTGCTTCTCGTCGAGGTTCATCGCCTTGATTAGGCGTTTGAGCAGGCGTAGCTGGTCCTCGCTGTCGAGGATCTGAAAATCCTGCGGCAGATTGGCGTCCATATGGTGCGCACGCAGCAGACGGTGCGCCAGCCCGTGGAAGGTGTCGACCCACATGCCGCCCTGGCTAGTGCCCATTAGCTGCCCGATACGATGACGCATCTCCGCCGCCGCTTTGTTGGTAAACGTCACCGCCATAATCGAGTATGGCGAGCAGTTTTCCACGCTCATCAGCCAGGCGATACGATGCACCAGTACGCGCGTCTTACCACTGCCCGCGCCCGCCAGCACCAGAAGGTTGCTGCGTGGCGCGGCCACCGCTTCGCGCTGTTTGTCATTAAGGCTGTCGAGCAGGTAAGAAACGTCCATTGGCACCGCCGCGTAAAAATAGGTTGGGCGGAGAAGCGCAACGCCCTCCGCCAAAAAGCTGGGTATATATACAGATTTGCTGATTATATCAGCGAGGTCAGAGATGCCAACCGGGAAATTTCCAGATGCGGCAGTAAACGGCTGTCCCAGGTTTGCATCAGATCGCCATTTTCCGGTCTGATCCAACAGGCCTGCATTCCGCTGCGAATTGCCCCACCCACGTCAGTGGTGAGATCGTCCCCAACATGTAAGATCTCGCCGATCGGCACGTTGAGTTTTTCCGCAGCCAGAAAGTACATATCGCTGAACGGTTTTGAGCGCCCGTGCGGGCCAGCGCGCAGCACAAACTCAAAATAATCCCCCAAACCAAACAGTTCCGGCTGGGCGTTACCGTTGGTGATCGCCACCAGCGGCCATTTCTTCGACAGCTGTTTTAAGGTGTCGTGAGTTTGCTGCGGGACGTCGATTCGGCTGCGCCATTTGGCAAAGTTGATCATTGCTGCGTGTGCGCCTGCACTGGCTTCTTCGGCACTCAGCCCGGCGTCGAGCATCGCTTGTTCAATCGAACGAAAACGCCAGCGCGTCACGTCGTGATAAATCTCGGGTTCCGCTTCCCGTACCGCCTGGCGCAGGCGTTGCAGATCTTCATTCTGGAAGCTGCGCAGCGCCGGATGATAATTTTGCACAAAGGTAAGCGCCTCTCGCTCGGTGCGCAAAATCACCGGACGGTTATCGTAAAGGGTATCATCCAGGTCAAAGGTGAGCGCCGAGATGCGCCCCAAAGGCCGGTAAAAACGCATTATTTCCCCCGTTTGGCGCGTGGATGCGCCGCATCGTACACCGAGGCAAGGTGTTGAAAATCAAGATGAGTATAGATTTGCGTGGTGGAGAGGTTGGCATGACCCAGTAGCTCCTGCACACCACGAAGATCGCCGCTCGACTCCAGCATATGCGTAGCGAACGAGTGACGTAATTTATGTGGGTGAACGTGATTATTCAGCCCTTGTTTTATGCCCCATTCGGCAAAGCGTTTCTGCACATTACGCGCGGAGATACGCTTGCCCAGTTTCGACAGAAAAAGCGCGTCGTCTTCGCTACCAAACAGGTCGCGCAAATCAAGCCAGTGCTCAATCCACGCCACAGCGTTGCGACCAATCGGCAGGCGGCGCTCTTTGCTGCCTTTCCCCATTACCCACACTTCACCAGACTCCAGGTCGAGGTGTTTGATATCCAGCCCCACCAGCTCGGAAAGACGCAGACCAGCGCCGTACATCACTTCCAGCATTGCACGGTCGCGTACAGCGAGGGGATCGTTGATATCAATATCCAGCAGCCGATTCATATCGTCGACGTCGATATTTTTCGGCAGATGACGCGGCGCTTTCGGTGCCGAAACACCTTTCGCCGGGTTAGCTTTGAGTTCGTTCTGGCTGACCAGCCAGTCAAAAAAGCTACGTAGCGCAGAAAGCCGTAACGCCAGACTTGCTGCTCCCAGCCCTTTACGGCGACTGCGTACAGCAAAACTGCGCACCATCGTCACATCACATTGCTGCCAGCTTTGCAGGCCGTTTTCGCTGGCAAAATTGATGATCGCCTCAAGCTGACGCTGGTAGTTAAGCAGGGTTATCGGGCTAAGCTGGCGCTCCACGCTCAGATAACGTAGGTAGCGTTCTACATCGGTGTGTAAATCGGTCATACGCGTTCAATCCAACGCTCCAGAAGCTCCGGCAACATCAGCGCAATTTCATGAAGTAACTGCGTTCCTTGCCCTTGTTGATAGTGACTGGCATCGCGACTGGTAAACAGCACGACACCCAAATCAGCATCGCTTCCCAGCATCGACATCGCCACCGATCCCACCGCTTTCGCTTCCGGTAGCACCACCAGCAGCTCTGGTCCGTTAAGCGGCCCAAGATAGTGCTGTTCCTGCCCCAAACGCTGAATACGCAGCGGTTCGAAAGACTGACGGCTTAATGCCAGATGAGTGTGGTTCGACGGCGCACCTAAGCGCCAGCGATCCGGAAACAGGCGCAGACTCGCACCTGCCAGGCCGAGATCGCGCGCCCAGCGGTGAAAGCGCATCAGCATATCGTCGAGACTGCTGGCGGCGGTGAGACTGCGCTGCAGGTAGAGTAGGCGATAAAACAGGCCTTCGTTGGCGATAGCCTGTTCCATCAACAGCGCCATGTTCTCTTCCAGAACATGAATATGATTACGTGCGCGGGCCATGTGCCACTCGACCAACGAAACGGTGCCGCGTACCGGATGCGGCACACGTATCGCTTCTACTGCGCGCGCATTACGGATAAAAAACTCAGGATTTTTAATCAGATAATCGACAACCGCCCGGTCATCAAGCTCCGTGAGTGTTTCCTGCAGTTCTTCCCCTGGTTGCTTCATAGATGAATAAATCCGTCGTAGACATGTACCGCCGGGCCAGTCATATATAACGGGTGACCCGGACCTTTCCAGGCGATATCAAGACGACCGCCGGGGAGTTCCACGCGTACTTCTTCGGCCAGCAAACCTTGCTGAATCCCTACTGCAACCGCCGCACACGCGCCGCTGCCGCAGGCCTGGGTTTCTCCTGCCCCACGCTCATAAACGCGTAAACGAATATGCTCGCGCTTAACCACTTGCATAAAACCGATATTGGCGCGCTCCGGAAAACGCTCGTGGCTTTCCAGAACAGGACCAAGCGTTTCTACCGCCGCGGTATCGACATCATCGACCTGAATCACGCAATGCGGATTTCCCATCGACACCACGCCGCATAAGATTGTCTGCTCGGCGGCGCGCATAATATAGGTCTTTTCCGCTTTGTTAGCGCGAAACGGCACAGCGGAAGGTTCGAAGTTGGGTTCGCCCATATTTACGCGGACCAGATCATCATCGGTGACGGTCAGAACCATCCGCCCGTTGGCGGTGCTGACGCGGATATCGCGCTTATTGGTCAGCCCTTTCAGGCGCACAAAACGGGCAAAGCAGCGCGCACCGTTGCCGCACTGCGCCACTTCACTGCCATCAGCATTGAAAATGCGATAGTGAAAATCCAGTTCAGGATCATACGGCGGCTCAACCACCAGCAGCTGGTCAAACCCTACCCCCAGGTGCCGATCCGCCAGCCGACGAATCAGCTCCGGTGAAAAAAAGACATTCTGCGTTACCGCGTCGACGACCATAAAATCGTTGCCAAGGCCATGCATTTTCGAGAACTGCATCATTTACTCCAATCACGCGGGTACAGAAACTGACTTTTAGTAATTCACCTGGGATGGACCATCGCCAGTGGCGCGATCGTTTTTATCCGGCACCGTGGATTGCGTTTGCGTCTCTACCGGTTTGGTCGGCGGCGGTGCATTTTTATCTGCAGGCGGGAAATAGAGCGGACCTTTCAGACCGCAGCCCGTCAGGCTGAAGAGAGTAAGTAATACAGTGAGTACCTTAAACACGTTTTTCATTATGGATTGCCTGTAAAGTTCATCGCTTTCTGCTTTCTATCATCGCAGGAGAAGGCGTAAAAGCAAGCGTTTAGCGACTCTTTATGAAGTCTGAAAAGTGAGGAAATGCTGCGAGTATAACGCTTACTCGTGAGGATTTATGTTCTGCTGGCAGTTTCGTGATCGGCACCTCGCGCCAGGATGGCTTTATGCACTATCGCAATGTGGTTTGTTTGTTGGCTTTTTTAGTTCCGTCAGCGTGAGGATGCTCGCTCGGTAAACCTGATCATAATGTTTACCAGAAACAGGGAAAGGCGTGGTGTAACTGCGCCCTAATGAAGAGACAAATCTTTCGCCACACAGAGACATCATTATTCCGGTGACGGATGAATCATGCCGGAACGCAGCAGCAGAGGTGCAAACTTTGAAGCCCTGACCCCATGCCGCTATACTGCCGCCATCACTTAAAAACAGGATACAACAATGAACGACAGTGAATTTCATCGCCTGGCTGATCAACTGTGGCTGACCATTGAAGAGCATCTGGACGACTGGGATGGCGACAGCGATATCGACTGCGAAATCAACGGCGGCGTGCTGACCATTACCTTTGAAAACGGCAGCAAAATCATTATCAACCGCCAGGAACCGCTGCACCAGGTATGGCTGGCAACCAAACAAGGCGGCTACCATTTTGATCTGAAAGGCGATGAGTGGATTTGCGATCGCAGCGGCGAAACCTTCTGGGATTTGCTGGAACAGGCGGCGACGCAGCAGGCGGGTGAAACAGTCAGTTTCCGCTAAGATTGCATGCCGGATAAGCCTCGCTTTCCGGCACGTTCATCACGAAAAATATTGCTGTAATAGCGGCGTATCGTGATCCTGATTGGCAGGCGGCATGTTACCGATAGATTTTGTGCGGAACGGAATCACCTGTTCACGACCATCAACCTTCACAATCTGATAGAACTGCGGCAGGTTGAAGTTGATGAAGCTTGAGCCGTAGGTGAAGCGGTCGTGCGATGACGAGTAGAAGCGACTGACGTCACGCACCAGTTCCTCTTTGCTGCCTTCGCAGTGGTGATACACCTCAACCCGGTTGCTTTCGTCAAGAATGTAGATATTAAAGCCATTCTCGTCTTGCGTTTCTTCGAAGAAGAACTGGATGATCCCTTCACTAGCAAAGCCGTCCACCACCGCCGGTAATTTGACGTGATTGGTTTCAACCTGCACTGACAGGCCGTGCAGTTTGTTATGCGAAATAGCGCCATAAAACTCGATGGCGTTCTCCAGCTTCTGTACCGATACATTCAGGCGTTCGAAGAACAAGCCCCAGGTTTGACCAGAAACGCGCAGCGCCTTGAAACGCCCGGTTTCCTGGCGGGTGCTGGAAAGGCGCAGTTCAATACACTCAGAAACCAGTTGCTGCACGCGAGTACGGATTAACCCGCGCAGATGCTGGCTATAACAGAAGACTTCCACGCTATCTGGCGGTGCGGCGTCCTGATGCATTTTGCCGAGAATAGTTTTCAGGGCTTCGATCATCGATTGCTCGCCGTTGAAGTGCAGCGTACGCACTTCGTTCCACGAGTTGCGGTACAGCAGGTCAACGCTACCTACCAGCAATTTTGATTCTCGCCAAAGCTGAAGACATCCAGCTTACGGAAATCAAAATGCACCACCTGATTGCGGAACGCCGCTGTCGGGTCATATTCCAGGTTAACGATAATCGCCATATGGCGGATCTCACACGGGCTGTAGAGCGCCTTCGGTGTCGGTGCAGGTAAGCGCAGCGGGAAATGGTGCGACACGTCGGCGACCATCTCCTGCAACTTAGGCAAATCGACAATGCCGTTACCTTTAATATACAAACGGGTGCGCGAGGTCAGCAGGCCGTTAAACCATGCCCACGCCACCAGTTTGTTCAGGTAACGGTTATATTCCAGCGGCTGATGGCTGATGATCGACTCAATATTTGGCGCGCGGTTATACAGATACCAACCTGAACGGTTAGCACGGCCCGGCGGCACATAAATAAAGGTCAGATTCGGTTCCGAGAGATCGGGTGAAATCTGCGGGTTTACCAGCGTCACTTTACCTGGTAATGCTTCAAACGCGGCATACAGCTTACGCGTCAGCACGCCGATATCCTGCGGACTGGCGGAGACGCTAAGGTTATTGCGACGCGCAAAGCGGATCAGATTACGGTAGCTCTGCATCATCGCGTCGAGCAACTCGTTGTGCGCCTCACGCACCTGATCAATCTTCCAGTTAGCGCGGTTATCGAGCATTGCCAGACGAGCTTCGTCCCAACCCCACTCGCTCACTAACTGGCTCAACACTGCGCGACGCCAGCCTACGCAGGCGCGTTCACGGCTGAGCTTTTCGCACACTTTTAAATAGAAGCAGCGACGTACTAAATCCAGACGGGTAAAATCTTCAATCGCCGTCAGGTATTCAGTAACACGCTCCAGCATCATGCAGTATGGATCGAGACCAAACGATACAATCTCACCGTCGTGCAAACGCTGTTTGATATCTTTCGCCAGCAGACGTGGGTTCGGGTATTCCCAGGAATAGGCTTCCAGCAGCAGTGTTTTCAGTACCGCTTTGTATGGGGAATCGATACTCTTGTAGAGCTGCCAAAGGCTGGCACCAAAGTACTCTTCAGCAGAAAGCGAGCTTAAGCCACCGAGATCCAGCCATTCATTTGGCGTCAGCACGCCCTGCGCGTAAAGCGTCATCACATAGTCGTCGTAATGCTCTTCTTCGTCGCACGGCACCATATTCCACAGAATACGCTTACCGGCGAGACGCACGGCGGTACGATAAAATTCGTCAAGCAGCAGTATATGCTGGGTGGAGCCACAATCTTCGCCCCCCAGGCTGCCGCTTTCATTATGACGGAAGCGGTTTTCATCAATCAGGAAGAAGCTGACTTCCACACCCAGCGAGGCGGCCCAGCTTTCCAGCAGACTACATTTACGTTGTAGTAACTGGCGCTCTTCGCTATCGAGCCAGGATTGATGACAGACCCAGATATCCAGGTCAGAGGAACAACTTTGCCCTACGGACGAGGTGCTGCCCATGGTGTATACACCAGTAATTGGAAGCTCACCTTTCGGTGGATCCTGTACTGACATTCCACGATACAGTTCAAGCTCGTTCAGGTAGTGGCGTTGAGTTTCATCAGGCGTGTAAAGGCAAATGCCTTTGGGAACGTTACCATCAAGGTAACCCGGCATTAGCGGATGGTGATAGTGCAACAATGTCGGCAGTAGACTGTAGACCTGTTGGAATGCAGGCCCCATAGCAGCAAGCGCGCGATCCACACGCAATTGATTTATGGCATCCAGTCTCTGTTTCAGAGTCTCAATATAGAGGTACAAGACGTATCGCCTGATTTGCTACCCGTCATGACTGTGATTCCGCCAACATCAACGGTAACACGCGGCATTCGGGATATTTCGTATGTCAAAGGTAACCGTTACCACTTTTCGCGCCTGGTTTTTTTAGTTTCACGACGAAAAAATGGTCTAAAACGTGATCAATTTAACACCTTGCTGATTGACCGTAAAGAAAGATGCGCTACATACAAGTGTAGCACCGTTTATTCTCTGTAAATTCCTTATTACGACGGCGTGAAACGCCTGTCAGGATCCACTGCCAGACCTCATTTTACGGTTTGCGCAGGCGTCTACGTTTCACCACAACACTGACATCACTCTGGCAAGGATGTTAGGATGGACCACGGATGATAATGACGGTAACAAGCATGTTAGACAATGTTTTAAGAATTGCCACACGCCAAAGCCCACTTGCACTCTGGCAGGCACACTATGTCAAAGACAAGTTGATGGCGAGCCATCCGGGCCTGGTCGTTGAACTGGTACCGATGGTGACGCGCGGCGATGTGATTCTTGATACGCCGCTGGCGAAAGTAGGCGGAAAAGGCTTATTTGTAAAAGAGCTGGAAGTCGCGCTCCTCGAAAATCGCGCCGATATCGCCGTACATTCAATGAAAGATGTGCCGGTTGAATTCCCGCAAGGTCTGGGACTGGTCACTATTTGTGAGCGTGAAGATCCTCGCGATGCCTTTGTGTCCAATAACTATGACAGTCTGGATGCGTTACCAGCAGGCAGTATCGTCGGGACGTCCAGTTTACGTCGCCAGTGTCAACTGGCTGAACGCCGCCCGGATCTGATTATCCGCTCCCTGCGCGGCAACGTCGGCACTCGCCTGAGCAAACTAGATAACGGCGAATACGATGCCATCATTCTTGCCGTAGCCGGACTAAAACGTTTAGGTCTGGAGTCCCGCATTCGCGCCGCGTTACCACCCGAGATTTCTCTTCCAGCGGTAGGACAAGGTGCGGTCGGTATTGAATGCCGCCTTGGTGATGCACGCACTCGCGAGCTGCTTGCCGCGCTGAATCACCACGAAACTGCACTGCGCGTTACCGCAGAACGCGCCATGAATACCCGTCTCGAAGGCGGATGTCAGGTGCCAATTGGTAGCTACGCCGAGCTTATTGATGGTGAAATCTGGCTGCGCGCGCTGGTCGGCGCGCCGGACGGTTCGCAGATTATTCGCGGTGAACGCCGCGGTGCGCCGCAAGATGCCGAACAAATGGGGATTTCGCTGGCAGAAGAGCTACTGAATAACGGCGCGCGCGAGATCCTCGCTGAAGTCTATAACGGAGACGCCCCGGCATGAGTATCCTGGTCACCCGCCCGTCTCCCGCTGGAGAAGAGTTAGTGAGCCGTCTGCGCACACTGGGGCAGGTGGCCTGGCATTTTCCGCTGATTGAGTTTTCTCCGGGTCGACAATTACCGCAACTTGCTGATCAACTGGCGGCGCTGGGGGAGAGCGATCTGTTGTTTGCCCTCTCGCAACACGCGGTTGCTTTTGCCCAATCACAGCTGCATCAGCAAGATCGTAAATGGCCCCGACTACCTGATTATTTCGCCATTGGACGCACCACCGCACTGGCGCTACATACCGTAAGCGGACAGAAGATTCTCTACCCACAGGATCGGGAAATCAGCGAAGTCTTGCTACAATTACCTGAATTACAAAATATTGCGGGCAAACGTACGCTGATATTACGTGGCAATGGCGGTCGTGAGCTAATTGGGGATACCCTGACAGCGCGCGGTGCTGAGGTCACTTTTTGTGAATGTTATCAACGATGCGCAATCCATTACGATGGTGCAGAAGAAGCGATGCGCTGGCAATCCCGCGAGGTGACGATGGTCGTTGTTACCAGCGGTGAAATGTTGCAGCAACTCTGGTCGCTGATCCCACAATGGTATCGTGAGCACTGGTTACTACGCTGTCGACTATTGGTCGTCAGTGAGCGTTTGGCGAAACTCGCCCGGGAACTGGGCTGGCAAGACATTAAGGTCGCCGATAACGCTGACAACGATGCGCTTTTACGGGCATTACAATAACTCTCATAACAGGAAGCCATAATGACGGAACAAGAAAAAACCTCCGCCGTGGTTGAAGAGACCAGGGAGGCCGTGGACACCACGTCACAACCTGTCGCAACAGAAAAAAAGAGTAAGAACAATACCGCATTGATTCTCAGCGCGGTGGCTATCGCTATTGCTCTGGCGGCGGGCGTCGGTTTGTATGGCTGGGGTAAACAACAGGCCGTCAATCAGACCGCCACCAGCGATGCCCTGGCTAACCAACTGACGGCATTGCAAAAAGCCCAGGAGAGCCAAAAAGCCGAGCTGGAAGGCATTATTAAGCAACAAGCTGCACAGCTTAAGCAGGCGAATCGTCAGCAAGAAACGCTGGCAAAACAGTTGGATGAAGTCCAACAAAAGGTCGCCACCATTTCCGGCAGCGATGCTAAAACCTGGCTGCTGGCTCAGGCCGATTTTCTGGTGAAACTCGCCGGACGGAAGCTGTGGAGCGATCAGGACGTCACGACCGCTGCAGCGTTGCTGAAAAGTGCAGATGCCAGCCTGGCGGATATGAATGACCCGAGTCTGATTACCGTTCGTCGGGCAATTACCGATGATATCGCCAGCCTTTCTGCAGTTTCGCAGGTGGATTATGACGGCATCATCCTTAAGCTTAATCAGCTTTCAAATCAGGTAGATAACCTGCGTCTGGCCGATAATGACAGCGATGGTTCGCCGATGGATTCCGACGGTGAAGAGCTTTCCAGTTCCATCAGCGAATGGCGTATCAATCTGCAAAAAAGCTGGCAGAACTTTATGGACAACTTCATTACGATTCGCCGTCGTGATGACACCGCCGTACCGCTGTTAGCGCCAAATCAGGATATCTATCTGCGCGAAAATATTCGCTCTCGCCTGCTGGTCGCAGCACAAGCTGTACCGCGTCACCAGGAAGAGACTTATCGCCAGGCGCTGGAGAACGTCTCCACCTGGGTACGTGCTTACTACGATACTGATGATGCCACCACCAAAGCGTTCCTCGACGAGGTGGACCAGTTAAGCCAGCAAAATATCTCGATGGATCTTCCGAAAACCCTGCAAAGCCAGGCGATGCTGGAAAAACTGATGCAGACTCGCGTGCGTAACCTGCTGGCACAACCGGCAGCAGGGACAACGGAAGCTAAACCTGCACCTGCACCTGCACCTGCACCTGCACCTGCACCGCAAGGTGATACTCCGGCAGCCGCGCCGCAAGGAGAATAACCATGCTAAAAGTGTTATTACTCTTTGTTTTGCTGATTGCGGGGATAGTGGTTGGCCCGATGATTGCCGGTCATCAGGGTTATGTGCTGATCCAGACCGACAACTACAATATCGAAACCAGCGTCACGGGCCTGGCGATCATATTGATTCTGGCGATGGTAGTGCTGTTTGCCATTGAGTGGCTACTGCGGCGGATCTTCCGCACTGGCGCGCACACCCGTGGGTGGTTTGTCGGGCGTAAGCGTCGCCGTGCACGTAAGCAGACCGAACAGGCGCTGCTGAAACTGGCGGAAGGCGATTATCAGCAAGTTGAAAAGCTGATGGCGAAAAATGCCGATCACGCTGAACAACCGGTGGTGAACTATCTACTGGCTGCCGAAGCCGCGCAACAACGTGGTGATGAAGCGCGCGCCAACCAACATCTGGAACGCGCAGCGGAGCTGGCCGGCAATGACACCATTCCGGTAGAAATCACCCGTGTACGTCTGCAACTGGCCCGTAATGAAAACCATGCTGCACGCCACGGCGTGGATAAGCTGCTGGAAGTTACGCCACGCCATCCGGAAGTATTACGTCTGGCGGAACAGGCGTATATCCGCACAGGTGCATGGAGTTCTCTGCTGGATATCATCCCATCAATGGCGAAAGCCCATGTTGGTGATGAAGAACATCGTGCAATGCTGGAACAACAGGCATGGATTGGCCTGATGGATCAGGCGCGTGCCGATAACGGTAGTGAAGGTTTGCGTAACTGGTGGAAAAACCAAAGCCGGAAAACGCGTCATCAAGTAGCGTTGCAGGTGGCAATGGCGGAACATCTTATTGAATGTGACGATCATGATACTGCCCAGCAAATTATCATCGATGGCCTGAAACGCCAGTACGACGATCGCCTACTGCTGCCGATTCCTCGACTGAAAACCAACAATCCGGAACAGCTGGAAAAAGTGCTGCGCCAGCAGATCAAAAACGTCGGCGATCGCCCGCTGTTGTGGAGCACACTGGGCCAGTCACTGATGAAGCACGGAGAATGGCAGGAAGCATCGCTCGCCTTCCGCGCAGCGCTGAAACAACGTCCGGACGCCTACGATTACGCATGGCTTGCCGACGCGCTGGACAGACTGCACAAGCCGGAAGAAGCTGCAGCGATGCGTCGCGACGGTTTGATGTTAACGTTGCAGAACAACCCACCACAGTAGTTCCTTCTCACCCGGAGGCAAGCACCTCCGGGACCTTTCTGATGCATAAAAAAACGCTGCTCTTATTACGGAGCAGGCGTTAAAACAGGTCTGTATGACAACAAGTGGGTGCTTCACTCAACGTTGTGTCCATGGTGTCTGATGAGGCATAAGCGACATCTGTCAGTGGACGATAAGCACCGTAAACGGCTCTGCGTCATTCCGGAGTTTATGAGGCACTAAGGCGAACATAAGAGATGGAATGAGCATCTACTCGTTTATTATGCCACAGAGAATCGGGAAATAACATCCCTTAACACTTGTTATGAGATAATTCTGTAATCCTCTTTGCTTCCTGAGTAATAACTTCCTGAGTGAATATTTAACCTGAGCTTGATCCTACACATACTTATTATGAATGATAAAATTCATTCAATTAATAACACATATATTAATTGCCGTTAAAACTAAAAAAAAGCATCAATAATCAACGCGATATAATAAACCTGCCTTACATATCAACTGCGCCAGAGGTAGGATTGAAAACGCTCTCCTGATTTTCCAATTCATTTTCTGGATAAATAAATAATTTATTTTTGTCACTATTATTTATGTAATCATCCTGTCAGGGAGAGGGATCTCAATTATCAATGCTTAATTACGTCATCATTTTGATGACATGAAACCGGAGCATTTTGCATGGAATTTTCGTTTTCACCCAAACTTCTTGTTGTTGCTGTCGCCGCCGCTCTTCCTCTCATGGCCAGCGCAGCAGATACCCCGTCAACTGCCACCGCACGCAAAGGCTTTGCCGGATACGATCACCCAAACCAGTATCCACAGAACGCTGCAATTTATTGAATTTGCACGATCATGTAGGCCGGATAAGGCGTTTACGCCGCATCCGGCAATCAACCGCAGGCGCCACAAAATGGCCGCTATTTTACTTATTCACCACCAGCAAATGTGCCTGCATAATGTCACTGGCCGGGCGACCGTGCGCCAGCAAATCAGCCATTGCTTTAAGATATGGCGGTAGATGGCGGAAATAACGCTGATACCCGGCACACAAATAATTCAGCCCCGGTTTGCCGCTGGCATCGAGCATGAAGCGGTGTTTCGGGCAGCCTCCCCAGCACGCTTTTAACACGTTACAACTGCGACACTGCGCCGGTAATTGCTTAAATTTATCTTCACCAAACACCTGCTGTTGCGGGGAATCGATCATTTCTGCAATTGTTTGCTGATGCATATTCCCCAGCCGATATTGCGGATAAACATAGTGATCGCAGGCGTAAACGTCGCCGTTGTGCTCAACAATCACCGAGCGCCCACAGGTTGGCTGATGATGGCAAACCGCACCCGGCGCACCGACAAAATTGGCAAACGCCCATTCGATATTCATCACGAAAATCTTGCCGACGTCGCGTTTGATCCAGTGGTCAAAAATCGCCACCAGAAATTCACCAAATTCATCGGGGCGCACAGACCATTCCGTCAGTTCCCCCTGAATATCACCAGGCGCATGTAGTTTCAGTCCATCGCTGGCAGCTGTTTCATCAGCCAGGCGCTCGACCACCGGAATAAACTGGATGAATTCGACTCCCGCATCGCACAAAAAATCATAAACCTGCAACGGTTGCTGCGCGCTGGTGCGGTTGACGCAGACCAGCACGTTATAGTCGACATGATGTTTTTGCAGCAGCGTCAGGGCACGCATCACCAGCTTATGCGTTGGTCTGCCACCTTTGGTCACGCGATATTGATTGTGGATCTCAGCCGGACCGTCCAGCGATAACCCAACAAGAAAATGATTTTCTGCCAGAAATGCACACCATTTATCATCGAGCAGCACGCCGTTAGTCTGGAAGCTGTTACTTATCTTCCTGCCAGCACCGTATTTCGCCTGTAACTTTACGGCACGGCGGTAAAAATCCAGCCCGAGTAACGTTGGTTCGCCGCCCTGCCAGGTAAAAGCCACTTCGTTTTGCGGTTCGCTGGCAGCGATATAGTGACGGACATACGCTTCCAGCATGTCATCGTCCATATGCGTGACTGGCTTTTCGCGGTAAAGGGATTGTTTTTCGAGATAAAAACAGTAGTCACAGTTCAGATTACAATCGGAACCACTCGGTTTCGCCATCACATGAAAAGCACGCGTTGGAACCTGTTGCAGCATGGTCACTCCTTGCCTGAAGTCATCCTTCAATACGTTAAGGGCGAAATCATACCGTGGGGCAATGAGTTATTACGGGCGTTTATTGCGAAGGGAGGGTGACGAAATGCACAGAAAACAAAAAACCCCGCCGAAGCGGGGTTCAAGATTGGTCGGCGAGAGAGGATTCGAACCTCCGACCCACTGGTCCCAAACCAGTTGCGCTACCAAGCTGCGCTACTCGCCGAAATACTGCTTTTTAAATTTTTAGTTCAATTCTTTAACGTCGTGGTGCGAGGGGGGGGACTTGAACCCCCACGTCCGTAAGGACACTAACACCTGAAGCTAGCGCGTCTACCAATTCCGCCACCTTCGCATTGTCACAACTTCTAATAATGGGGTGGCTAATGGGATTCGAACCCACGACAACTGGAATCACAATCCAGGGCTCTACCAACTGAGCTATAGCCACCACTACAAATCTTGTTACGCGGTATTACTACCACCGCAGCTCAAGCGCCGGGACTAAATGGCGCGCCCGACAGGATTCGAACCTGAGACCTCTGCCTCCGGAGGGCAGCGCTCTATCCAGCTGAGCTACGGGCGCTTAGCGCCGTTGCGGGGGTGGATAATACGGACTTCCCACCCCTCTGTCTAGTCCCTTTTTAAATAAATTGCGCGTTTGGTTACGGTTTGTGCGTTTTGCTGCTTATTCCTCCAGTTTATGCGCTTTCCCGTGGCGATTAAGGCCAAAAACTTTATAAATCGCCGTCACCGCCAGCATAAAGATGATGCCAACAAACAGCGACATACGCGTATCTTCATTAAAGTACATGCCGATCAAAACGCAAATCAGGAATGCCATTGTTACGTAGTTGGCCCACGGGAACAGGATTGAGCGGAACGGATGGCTGGCAATCGCCGCTTTATGTGCACGCCGAAAACGCAGCTGGCTTATCAATATCACAAACCATGGCACCATCCCCGGAAGCACGCTGGCACTGTAGACGTAGACAAACACACGCTGCGGATTGGGAATGATGTAGTTCAGGCATGAGCCAATTAGCAGAATAGCAATAGATACTGCCACACCCGCAACTGGTACGCCGTGACGGGAAACTTTCGCCATCGCCGCCGGTAACTGACGGTTTTTCGCCAGTGCGTAGAGCATACGTCCGCAACTGTACATGCCGCTGTTACAGCCAGAGAGCGCAGCCGTCAGCACCACAAAGTTGATAATGCCCGCCGCTGCGGTAATACCGATTTTGGCAAAAGTCAGTACGAACGGGCTGCCGTTGCTGCCACTTTCATTCCACGGGAAGATGGTGACGATAACGAAAATCGCGCCTACGTAGAAAATCAGGATCCGCCACAGCACTTTGCCTACGGCACTGCGCAACGTCACCTGCGGATTCTTCGCTTCACCGGCAGTAATGCCAATCAGCTCCACGCCCTGGTAGGACGCCACCACAATACACAGCGCGGTCAGGAACCCTTTCCAGCCACCCGCAAAGAAACCGCCATGCTCTGTGAGATTGCTAAAACCAATCGACTGCCCGCCATTGCCAAAGCCAAAGAAAATCACGCCCAGGCCAATGACAATCATCACGATAATCGTGGTGACTTTGATCATCGCGAACCAGAACTCGATTTCGCCGTACAACCGCACCGCCGCCAGATTCGCCAACGCCACCAGCGCCACTGCGATCAATGCGGGTATCCACTGCGCCATCTCCGGGAACCAGAACTGGACATAAACGCCAATGGCGGTGATTTCTGAGATCCCCACCGCCATCCACATAAACCAATAAGACCAGGCGGTGAGATAACCAAAGAACGGGCTCATATAACGATGCGCATAAACGGCGAACGAACCGGTAACCGGTTCGAGGAACAACATTTCGCCCATTGAACGCATGATGAAAAAGACGAATAGCCCGGCGATGATATAGGCCAACAATACGGATGGCCCGGCCCATTTCAAGGTACTGGCGGCCCCCATAAACAGGCCGACGCCAATGGTGCCCCCCAGGGCGATGAGTTCGATATGTCGAGCTTCCAGCCCACGCTGTAGCTCTGGTTTGTTATCTGCCATAAATCCTCGTGTTGTGTTTGCATGCTTTCCGGTGTTACCGGTTATCGTTATGGGTACATCGAGTGTTGCGAATGTTTTCGTAATTCAGGAGAAATGGCAAATAAAGCATTAAAAATTTGAATGCTTTGTGTAATAAAAAAGCAGACAGGCGACGGAGTGACCACTCCGTCGCTTTACAAAGAGAGGAAAATCAGAGGTTGCCGGTGTAGTGCCAGCGTAAATAACGCAGCAAACGAAGCTGACGCTTAATGCGGCTCGGCTGCGAAAGCAGGCGGTAGAGCCACTCCAGTCCCAGCGTTTGCCAGATTTTCGGTGCGCGTTTTACGTGACCGGTGAAAACATCGTAAGTCCCGCCAACGCCCATATACAGCGCATCTGGATGCACCAGACGGCAGTCGCGCATGAAGATCTCCTGCTTTGGCGATCCCATCGCAACGGTGACGATTTGCGCTCCGCTGGCATGAATGCGTTCAAACAGCGCCTGACGCTGCTCGGGTTTAAAATAACCATCCTGACTGCCAACGATATTCACATTCCACTGGTTGCGCAGTTTAGCTTCAGTTTGCGCCAGCACTTCAGGTTTACCGCCCACAAGAAATACCGGCGTCCCTTCTTTGCCTGCGCGCGCCATCAGCTCTTCCCAGAGATCGGCACCGGCAACGCGGGAAACCTGCGCCTGCGGGTACTTTTTACGTACTGAACGTACAACGCTGATGCCATCCGCATATTTAAATTCGGCAGCGTTAATTAACTCCCTGACCTCGGCGTTATCTTCAATGGTCAGCATTTTTTCAGCATTAATGGCAACCAGCGTTCCCTGCTTAAGCTGCCCGTCAGCAAACAGATAATCGAGGGCGTGCTGCATATCACGCCAACCAATCAACTGTAAGCCACGCAGCGTATAGGTCGGTGCCGTGGTGTTGTTATTCATTGTTATCCTTCAACCTGCGTCCGGAGCGATGATTTTGTACGTTTATGAATGAGTCCGGCGCTTTCAAAAAGCCAGTACAACAGTTTTGCGATCATCAGACATGCGCCGAAGACCACGATAAAAAAGACTACGCGTGAGACAAACGAATCCAGCCCTTCACGTGCCAGCACGATCATATTGAAGATCGCCCCAAAGCAGAAACTGTGCAATATCGCAGCCTTATAGCGATTAGGCTCGCGGTTGCCCAGCTCATACAGCCAGTCGAACCATTTGATGATCAGACCAACCACGATCGCCCCGAGCGGGATGAACAACGCGCCGCCCATCACCACCAGTGAGCCTATAAGCGTAGGCGAGATCGCCAGTCCGGAGTGGTTATTCAGCACTTCCCTGGTAAAGTAGTTGGCTGAGTTCAGCACCATACTCGGGCGACCCGGCCACAGCCAGGAAGGGATAAAGACATAGAAATCGCGGACAATTGGAGCCAGGCCCTGGAAGTCGATGTTGTCGTAGTTCTGCAACAGCAACGCCAGATTCTCCCACGGCGAGAAGGTGTCGCGAGTGAGATAGAGAAACGTATAGAACGCTTCATCGCCGCTCACATTCATTCCATAGCGTTTTAGCGCCAGCCAGAACATGCCCACAATCCCCAGCACGCCCGCCGCCGCCAGCATCCACAACGAAATCCAGCCGCGAATAATGCCAATAAACAGGAAGATAGCGAATGCGATGATGATATTGGCGCGAGTGCCGCCGACAATCATATAAGTCAGCAAGCCAAAGGCGACCGTGCTGACGAGGAAAAACAGCCACGCTTTGCTATCCTGGCGCAGAAAGTAGACCACCAGCATCGCCGGGATGAAAAAGTAAAAGAAGCGTTTTAACGCCACGCCGGAGACTTCACTGGAGAAGATCTGACTGTAGGAGTTAAGCCGGAACAGCAAAAAGCCGTTGTGCATGAAGAAGATGCCGACGCTTACCAGCGCGATGCCCATCAGGATCACCCACGTAAGATTGGTCTCCACGCGGTTCATGGTAAACAGCGGACGGCGCGGTACATCAGCAACGCGTTTGCGTAGGCGGGTTTTGTAGGTGACATAGTAAACCGCGTAGAAGCAGCCCGCAGAAAGCAACGCCTGCAACAAGATTTCTGGCGGCGCGACACCAACATCAAAGCGAAATACCAGCACGCTGGTCAGCGGGAAGCCGAAGAAAAAGGTGAGCAAAAACAGCAATGAAAAGAAGACATTGAAGTTAAAGCGCACACGGCGAAACTCAAACCAAGTCAGCGTGGCAATAAACAGCGTGCAGAGCAGCCAGACCACAAACAGGCCACTGAATTGCAGCAGACTCATGCGACCTCCCCGGCGGCAATCGCCAACGCCCGCTGCCAGCCTTGTAGATAGTTAGGGCTAAAGAAGGCAATGGTGTTTTTATCCACCGACGCCAACTGGCGCTGCGCTTCACGCACAATATCCTCGTTGAGATCGTCGGTAGTAAACAGCACCGGCAAATGCTGTTCCGTCATATCCTGCCAGAACGGATTTTCCCGGTTAAGCACACAAGGAATGCCCGCCTGAATCAGTAAGCAAAGCGTACCAATGCCCTGCTGGCGGGCAAAAATAAAGTAACCAAGATCGCACTGACGAAGTAGCGCCAGATAGGCGTCAAATTCCAGTTTTTCGCTCAAAATTTGCAGATTTTCTTCGCTGAATAACTCCAGCCCCGCCTGACGAACTTCCTCAATGTACGCTTCGTTATTAGGCGGATATCCCATCGGCACCACCACTTTTACCGTATCGCCAAATTGCTGATGAACGGCGCGCAAGGCAGCAATATGGTCATTGCTGCGGTCACCGGAGTTCCCCACCAGAATGGTCATTTTCCCTTCACGTTGCCGATCGTTCGCCATCGTATTGAGAGAAGGGTCCATCCGCGTCGGGAAGTACAGCAGTTCGCCCCGCACCTTTGGATGCGTTTTGGCAAAAAAGCTCAAATCACCGCGGGTGGCAAATACACAGCCGACTCGCTTTTGCGCCAGGCGACGTAGCGGGTAAAAAAGCTTATATCTCAAGCCACTGGAAAGCTCATACAGGTCTGCCCCCCAGATATGCCAGAAAAACTGGCCGGGCTTAATGCCACCACTCAGCAGAGCCAGCCACAGTGTGGGATTGAACTGACCGTGGAAAAAAAATCGCTGCTGACGGTTAGCTTTTGCTTTCGCGATGACCGCTTCCGCCAGCGATTTTTTCCCAGGGAAAAATTGCACAGAAAGCGCCGGACAGCTATCACTTAAGCCGTCGTCCTTGCCAACAACCATAAACTCGCGCGCGTGCTCGCTCGTCGCGGCCAGCGCGTCATTGAAAAACCGCAAAACGGTTCGGTTATGGTGAGGGATATCCGATCCCAGTACGTGAATCAGTACAGTCATGCCCGCCTACGCCAGAGTAAAAACACGCCACAACAAAGAGAAAAATAGACGATATAAGTTGCCATATATGCCTGCGCCGCGCCCAGTGCACCATGCGCAGGGATTAGCCAGTGGGCAAATACCATCAATAAAGTGAACTGGCTGACTTCCGCCAGAATATAAAACCGCAGTGACGCTTTGGCGATCACCAGATAACCAAAGACATAAGCGCCCACTTTTAACACATCACCCACTAACTGCCAGGCAAAGAGATCGCGCATAGCGGTAAATTTATTCGACAACAGCAACCAGATAGCAAAATCACGCAGCAACCAGACGGTAAAACTCGCCGCCGCCACTGCCGGTAAGACGAATTTTAGCGATTTAACCACTTCCCGGGTGATATCGCGCTTTTCCGTTAGCCGCGACAACGTGGGCAGCAAATATACGCTGAACGATGCCGTAATGAATTGCAGGTAGGCATCGGAAATACTGCTCACCCCTTGCCAGATCCCCACTTCATCCCAGCTATACTGCGCCGCCAGCAGTTTACGCATCATGATGTAAGCAACAGGCAAGGTCACCGACGTAATCAACGCCATGAGCGTAAATTTGCTCAACTGCCCTGCCAGACCGTTATCCCAGCTGGGTTTCAGATAGCGTAACGGGATGACACCACGTTTGATCAACATGATGGCGGCAGGAATTACCACCAGCGCGGGAATCAGCGCCAGACCCAGCAACGCCCCTTCATAACCGCCCAAACGGTAACTGACGTAGTACGCGAGAACGCCAATCAAGCTGCCGACAATCAGCGATAACGCATTACCTGCGGCATCGCGAAAGCCTTTCATCAGCGCCAGTAACAGGTTGCCCCAGGCGATCCCCATTTGCACCAGCGCCACTAAACGCACCAGCCCCTGATAGTCGGTATTACCAAACAATCCCTGGCTGATTGGCGCAGCTGCCAGCACAAAAACCAGCGCCATCAGCGTAGAGAAACCAAGTACCATCGCTGATGAAGTGCCGACCACGCGGCGCAGCTGTTGCGGATTATCATGGTACTGGGCAACGTATTTGGTTACACCGTTAAAGATGCCAGCCCCGGCAAGCACGCCGAGCACGGTAATCAACTGGCGGAAATTTGCCGCCAGCCCAAGCCCCGCCGGACCAAATGACACCGCCAGCAACTTACCGACCAGTAACCCGGCACCAATCTTGACCAGTGTACTGGCCGCCGTCCACAAGGACGCTTTTGCCAACGACATATCAGGAGAAGTAGTTCAACAAAGTCGCAATTACCGTACGCTGATTGACGGGCGACAGGTTGTAGAACAGCGGCAGGCGCAGCAGGCGCTCGCTCTCTTTGGTGGTGTAGCGATCTTCACCGTGGAACTCACCAAAGTGTTCCCCCGCAGGGCAACCGTGCAGCGGAATGTAATGAAACACCGCCATGATTTCCGCTTCTTTCAGAAAGTTAATCAACGCGCTCCGGTCATCAATATCCCGCAGTTTAATGTAGAATATATGCGCGTTCTGCACGCAGCCATCGGGAATCGACGGCAGCTCGATACGCCCGGCTTTCGCCAGAGGCGCTAACGCATCGTAGTAGTTTTGCCACAGCGCCAGACGTTGCTGGTTGATACGATCCGCTGCTTCCAGTTGCGCCCACAGGTATGCAGCTTGCAGATCGGACATCAAATAGCTGGAGCCAATATCGCGCCAGGTATATTTATCGACCTGACCACGGAAGAACTGGCTGCGGTTAGTGCCCTTTTCACGGATGATCTCGGCTCGTTCGATTAACGCTTTATCGTTAATCAGCGTCGCGCCGCCTTCACCACCCGCCGTGTAGTTTTTGGTTTCATGGAAGCTAAAGCAGCCAATATGACCAATGGTTCCCAGTGCACGCCCTTTGTAAGTGGACATCACGCCCTGAGCGGCATCTTCCACCACAAACAAATTATGCTTTTTCGCCAACGCCATAATGGTGTCCATTTCGCAGGCCACACCCGCGTAATGGACCGGCACGATAACGCGCGTTTTGTCGGTGATCGCTGCTTCAATCAACGTTTCGTCGATGTTCATGGTGTCCGGGCGAACATCCACAAAGACGATTTTCGCGCCACGCAGCACAAAGGCATTGGCGGTGGAGACAAAGGTGTAGCTCGGCATGATCACTTCATCGCCAGGCTGGATATCGAGCAGCAGCGCCGCCATCTCCAGCGAAGCGGTGCAGGACGGCGTCAGTAACACTTTGGCGCTGCCAAAACGTTGCTCCAGCCACTGCTGGCAGCGACGGGTAAAACCGCCATCGCCACACAGTTTGCCGCTACCCATTGCCGACTGCATATAGTCGAGTTCGGTTCCCACCACCGGCGGTGCGTTAAATGGAATCATGTGATCACCTGTATAACCAGTACGCGGTGCTTTCTACATTCGCACCACTTTGTATGTATCGTTTAAGCGCGGCGGTGTTGCCCATTTGGGTCGCCACCCGCAAAGTTGTTTTACCGCGAGCATACGCCCAGTTTAGCGCCGTTTGCATCAGCTCAGCACCTGCACCGCGTCCAGCCAGCAGGCCAATTCGCGCATCTGTCGCATTGAGTTCCCGTAAAGAGACATAGCCGCGAATATCGCCGGACGCCGCACGTAGAATCAGACATTGATGATCAAAGGTGCCGCGCACGGCATTTTCAATCCACTGTGCATAAAAGCGACCGCTGGCGTCAGGCGCATACCACGGCGCACGAAAACGGCTTTGCGCAAATGCGGCGCTAGCTAACTGACGTAATGCGGGAATATCGGTCTCTTGTGCCACGACAGCACCGCTATCACTGACATTGTTCACGGGTAGCGCCAAATCAACTTCACCTTCTACCAGGGAGAATCCCAGCTGTTGCAGGGCATCCAGTTCACCCGTATTTGATGCCGCAATTTTGGCCTGCACCCGTGACCACGGCGCTAACGCGTCTGGCGTCAGGAGCGGTGCTTCAGACGTAATGCGCACGATGGCGCTGTTAACACCAAAGAAGGCGTTTTCCCAGGTTAGTGGCTCAATACTGGCGCGGACGGGCACGAAGTAACTCCAGCAGATATTGGCCGTAGCCAGTTTTCGCTAATGAACTGGCAGCACGCTTCACACCCTCGTCATCGAGCCAGCCGTTACGCCAGGCGATCTCTTCCAGGCAGGCAATCTTAAAGCCCTGGCGTTTTTCTACTGTCTGCACAAAGGTACTGGCTTCAATCAGGCTGTCGTGAGTGCCAGTGTCCAGCCAGGCAAATCCGCGCCCGAGCAGTTCAACGGTCAGGTTGCCCGCCTCGAGGTACATCTGGTTGATGGAGGTAATCTCCAGTTCACCACGCTCCGACGGCTTCACCTGCTTTGCGTACTCCACGACTTTACTGTCGTAGAAATAAAGCCCGGTCACCGCCCAGTTTGACTTCGGCTGTTTTGGCTTTTCTTCCAGCGAGATAGCGCGGAAATTGTCGTCAAACTCCACCACGCCAAAGCGTTCCGGGTCCATCACCTGATAGCCAAATACCGTCGCCCCTTCCGTGCGCGCCGCAACATGACGCAGCTTCGGACTGAAGCCCTGACCGAAGAAGATGTTATCGCCCAGCACCAGACAAGAAGGTTCACCGTTGAGGAAGGTTTCACCGATGATAAAGGCCTGCGCCAGACCGTCCGGGCTGGGCTGTTCGGCGTATTCCAGCTGGATACCGAACTCACTACCATCGCCCAGCAGGCGCTGGAAATAACCTTTATCTTCCGGCGTAGTGATGATGAGAATTTCGCGGATACCGGCCAACATCAGCACCGACAGCGGATAGTAAATCATTGGCTTATCGTAAATCGGCAACAGTTGCTTCGATACGCCGCGCGTAATCGGATGCAATCGGGTGCCGGAACCGCCCGCCAGGATAATACCTTTCATGTTTGCCTCCGCTGAAAATTAGCCTTTCAGACCTAAACGCTCGCCCTGATAGCTGCCGTCCTGCACCTGCTTCCACCAGCTTTCATTAGCCAGATACCACTGCACCGTTTTACGCATTCCACTTTCAAAGGTTTCCTGTGGCAGCCAGCCAAGTTCACGGGCAATTTTCGAAGCATCAATGGCATAACGCAGATCATGCCCCGGACGGTCAGCGACAAAGGTGATCAAGTCACGATAGTGCACCACGCCGTGCGGCTTGTTCGGAGCCAGTTCTTCCAGCAGCTCGCAAATGGTTTCCACAACATCGAGATTCTTACGCTCGTTGTGACCACCAATATTATAGGTTTCACCGACTTTCCCGGTGGTCGCCACGCAATACAGCGCGCGGGCGTGATCTTCCACATACAGCCAGTCACGGATTTGCTGCCCGTTGCCATATACCGGCAGCGGTTTACCCGCCAGCGCGTTGAGGATCATCAGCGGGATCAGTTTTTCCGGAAAGTGGTAAGGACCGTAGTTATTCGAGCAGTTGGTGATAAGCGTCGGCAGACCGTAGGTCCGCAGCCAGGCGCGCACCAGATGGTCGCTGCTGGCTTTTGACGCGGAATAAGGGCTGCTCGGCGCATACGGCGTGGTTTCGGTGAAGAAATCATCCGTCGAGTGCAGGTCACCATATACTTCGTCGGTGGAGATATGATGAAAACGGAACGCTGATTTTTTATCTTCCGTCAGCGTATTCCAGTAAGCCCGCGCCGCTTCAAGCAATGTATAAGTCCCGACAATGTTGGTTTCAATAAACGCTGCCGGGCCGTCAATAGAACGGTCAACATGGCTTTCGGCTGCCAGATGCATGACACAGTCTGGCTGATGCTCAGTGAATACGCGTGCCAGTTCTGCCCGATCGCAGATATCAACTTTCTCAAAGGCAAAGCGATCGCTTTGCGCGACCGGTGCCAGCGACATCAGGTTTCCGGCGTAGGTCAGCTTATCGACCACTACCACCGCGTCGCTCGTTTCGTTGATGATATAACGCACCAGCGCCGAGCCAATAAACCCGGCACCACCTGTTATCAGAATTTTTCTCATCAGCGCCAGACTCCTTTGGCATCGACGACATACTGCTGATGGACATTGTCGCCATTGATAACTTTAAACTGACTATGATCGACCAGCATCACCAGCACGTCTGCCGTTGCCAGCGCCTCGTCAAGCTGCGCCAGAGTACAAAGCCCGGTCAGTTTTTTCGGCAACTGGTGGATGTTAGGCTCAACAACCAGAGTTTCGCCGCTATGCCACTGGGCGATCAGTTCAGCGATTTCCATCGCCGGGCTTTCGCGCAGGTCATCAATATTCGGTTTAAACGCCAGACCAAAGCAGGCGATTTTCAGTTCACTGGCGCGTTTATCGGTAGCCGCCAGGCAATCAGCCACCGCCGCTTTCACCTGATCGATAACCCAGAACGGTTTGTGATCGTTCACTTCGCGCGCGGTACGGATAAGCCGCGCCTGCTGGGGGTTCTGTGCCACGATAAACCACGGATCAACAGCAATGCAGTGACCGCCCACGCCAGGGCCAGGCTGAAGAATATTAACGCGAGGGTGACGATTCGCCAGGCGAATCAGTTCCCAGACGTTAATCCCCTGATCGGCACAAATCAGCGACAATTCATTAGCAAAAGCGATATTCACATCGCGGAAGCTGTTTTCGGTGAGCTTACACATTTCCGCCGTCCGCGAGTTAGTGACGACACACTCACCTTCGAGGAAAATTTTGTACAGTTCGCTGGCGCGGGTCGAACAAACCGGCGTCATACCACCAATCACGCGATCGTTTTTAATCAGCTCGACCATAACCTGGCCCGGTAACACGCGTTCCGGGCAGTAAGCAATGTTGACGTCCGCCTGCTCGCCCACCTGCTGTGGGAAAGTGAGATCCGGACGCATCTCTGCTAACCATTCTGCCATCTTCTCGGTTGACCCCACCGGCGAGGTGGATTCAAGGATCACCAGCGCGCCTTTTTTCAGCACTGGCGCAATGGAGCGAGCAGCCGATTCAACGTAGGTCATATCTGGCTCATGATCGCCTTTAAACGGCGTGGGTACAGCAATCAGCCAGGCATCCGCTTCAACTGGCGTCGTGCTCGCTCGTAAAAAACCGCCTTCTACGGCAGTTTTTACTACGCTCGCCAAATCAGGCTCGACGATATGGATTTCGCCACGATTGATGGTATCAACCGCGTGTTGGTTGATATCGACACCAATCACCTGTTTTTGCCGTGAGGCAAACGCTGCTGCTGTAGGCAGCCCGATGTAACCCAGTCCGATAACAGAAATGGTCGCAAAACTCATAGTGATATCCGATTATTTTTTAACGCTTCCAGAATGCGAGAGCATGCCTGACCATCACCATACGGGTTATGGGCGCGGCTCATAGTTTGATATTCGTTTTCGTCTTTTAAAAGACGCGTCACTTCCTCGACAATTCGCTGCTTATCCGTGCCTACCAGACGCACCGTACCCGCCGTCACCGCTTCCGGACGCTCAGTGGTATCGCGCATCACCAGCACCGGTTTCCCCAGCGAAGGCGCTTCTTCCTGAATGCCGCCTGAGTCGGTCAAAATCAGCCAGGCGTGGTTCATCAACCAGACAAACGGTAAATACTCCTGGGGATCGATCAGAATGACATTTTTCACATGCCCCAGAATGCGATTGACCGGCTCTCTGACGTTCGGGTTGAGATGCACCGGATAGACAATCTGGATGTCCTGGTGCGTGGTGGCAATGTCTGCCAACGCGTGGCAGATTTCTTCAAAACCACGACCGAAACTCTCACGCCTGTGACCGGTCACCAGAATCATCTTTTTATCGGGGTCGATAAACGGGTAATTTGCCGCCAGTTCTGAACGCAGCGTGTCGCTGCTCATCACCTGATCACGCACCCATAACAGTGCATCAATGACTGTATTACCAGTAATGAAGATTCGGCTATCCGCAACGTTTTCACGCAGCAAGTTTTGCCGGGAAGTTTCGGTTGGAGAGAAGTGATACATCGCCAGATGCCCGGTCAATGTACGGTTAGCCTCTTCCGGCCACGGCGAATAGAGATCGCCCGTGCGTAAACCAGCCTCAACGTGACCAACAGGAATACGCTGATAAAACGCCGCCAGGCTGGTTGCCAGCGTCGTTGTTGTGTCGCCGTGAACCAGCACGACGTCTGGTTTGAACTCGGCAAGAATAGGTTTTAGCCCTTCCAGAATCCGACAGGTTATCTCTGTCAGGCCCTGTCCTGGCTGCATTATGTTGAGATCGTAGTCAGGTACAATGGAAAAGAGTTTCAGCACCTGATCGAGCATCTCCCGATGCTGCGCAGTGACGCAAACTTTAGCCTCAAAAAAAGGAGCTTTTGCCAACGCATGCACCAACGGAGCCATCTTGATGGCTTCCGGGCGCGTACCAAATACAGTCAGTACTTTCACATCGATTCTCTTCGAATAAGCGGCGAGCGCCTTTGCGCTCGCCGCAGCAGTGTTGCTATTTCGAGCAACGGCGGGTTAATGCGACACCAGCCCCGATCAGCCCCCCGACAATGCCCCACATAATCATCAGGAAGGCACGACGTGGGCTATCGCGTTTTACCGGTTCTTCCGGCGTACGCAAATAGCGATAGGTCTGAAAACGCGGATCCAGGGTTGGACCAACATTCAGGGTGTTTAACATGGCCCGATTCTGATCATAGTCGAGATCAAAGGCCGGACCGACGGCCTGTAAATTTTCCAGTCGAGCCTGGAGCATTGGACGCCCAAGCAGGAACATTTCTGAATCAGGTAATTCCTCGGCAGGCACATCTGTCGCACTGCGCGAAATATTATGCTGCTCAGCAATTTTCAGCGCCTGCTCAATGCTGTTCATCCGGCGGTCGTAGATGGCTTTCGCCACCTCTTCCTGACGCTTCACCTGAGCTTTCATCTGGATGGTGCGTGCCGCCCATGCGCCTTTCAGCTCATCATTCAGATGGCTGGCTGCACGCTGGCTGGCAAAAGCAACATACTGACGTAACAGGTTATTAGCGTCAGGCGCGGTTTCGGCAATAAGCTTCACGCTGTCATTGACCGCGCGGGTAAAGTCTCCGGGGATAAACTGGATGTTGTTAATCATTTCATCCAGCAACGCCGCATCGGCTTTGCTGTTGCCCACCATCCGCTGTTTGTAATAGTCGGTTTGCAGCCAGAACTCTCTGCGGGTATCCCACGAGGCCAGTTGCATAACAAACTCTTTATAGGCTTCGTCCATGACCGATGGTTGATCGGCAGAAGCCATGTTTGAACGGACATCCAGGTTACGCAAAAATTGCTGCTGCGAGTAATATCCCCCCAGCATATTCACCGTTGGACGATCGGTAATCGCCGTCGAGCTCCACTCCTGACGAGCAAAAAAAGTATACGCCAGCGCGATTAACGCAAACGCCAGCCCCATGCCAATAATCCATAGCTTCCCAGCCCACAAGGTACGAAACAACCCACGAATATCCAGTTCATTTTCAGCGTCTTCGGCCGGTTTCCCAGGCATTGGTTGTGTCATCACATCCTCATTTATTTGGTTAAATTGGGGCTGCCACCACGATTTCTACGCAGTCTGCGTTTTACGCGCTTAATAAAGCGAGCAACTTTCCAGGCACGCTTAATGCAATATCCATAGAGGAAGAATGCTAGCAAAAAGAGCACCAGCATGACCCACTCCGGGACAAAATGAGAATATTCTGCCAGCACGCCAATGGAAGCGAGCAGTGCTGCGGCAAGGGTAATCAGCACAAACGCCTGACGGGAAGTAAACCCGGCACGCATGATCAAATGGTGAATATGCTGACGGTCAGGAGAGAATGGGCTCATGCCTTTACGCAGGCGACGGTACATAATCGCCACCATATCCATTAGTGGAATGGCGATTATCCACAAAGCGGTAACCGGGCTGATGGGATGGGTTTTGCCCTGGGTCGTTTCGAGCAGGATCCAGATAACGGTAAAACCAATCAGCGTACTGCCCGCATCACCCATAAAGACTTTGTAGCGGCGACCCAGGATACCAAGGTTAAGCATGATGTATGGCAGGATGGCGGCGATCATCGCAAAGCACCAGATTGCGAGGCTGGTTTGCCCGTCGAACCACAAAATCATACCGATTGCTGCAAACGAGACGCAGGACAACCCGCCCAGCAAGCCATCAATGCCATCAACCATGTTGAACGCATTAATGGCCGCCCAGACGGCAAATAGCGTCAGGAAGTAACCAAACGGTCCGAGCACCATCTCCCAGGAGCCAAAGATATAACCCAGGCTACTGAGATAAAGTTTGCCGAACACCATCATAACAATGCCAACAGCGGCCTGTATGGTGGCACGGATTTTTACGCTGATATCAAAACGGTCATCCAGCGCGCCAATGAAAACAAGCACACCGGCACAAGCGAGATAGAGAGATGCATGCGGAATATAGTAATCGACAATTCCGAACGTGAAGCAAATCCCTGCGTAAACCGAAATCCCCCCAACGAGAGGTATCAATCCCTGGTGACGTTTGCGGAAGTTTGGTTTATCCACTAAACCGACTTTTTTTGCCACCTTACGGGCAAAAAACAGAAACAGTGTCGTGAATAAAAAAATACTGATGAGATCAGTACTCACTGTCAGTAAATTCACAATGCATGCTCTCAGAGAAAATTATTAGCAGAAGTATAACCACGAAGACCTTTATTCAGAAGGGAAAGTCCGTTCCGAACCCACCAGCACTGTGCAAAAATTAACCATTTGATATGCAAATTGCATAACATGCCAGCAAATTCCAGGAATTTTCCTAACATCGCCAGCGCGGCATTAAGATTACAGATATAAAAGCAAAACGCACGTAAACACGTGGCGTTTTTGGCATAAGACAAATTTATGAGCGTTTCATCATTTCGAAGAAATCGTCATTGGTCTTGGTCATGGCCAGTTTATTAATGAGGAATTCCATTGCATCGATTTCGCCCATCGGGTGAATGATTTTGCGCAGGATCCACATTTTCTGCAGTTCTTCCTGAGTCGTGAGCAGCTCTTCTTTACGGGTACCGGAACGGTTGTAGTCGATAGCCGGGAAGACGCGTTTTTCAGCGATCTTACGAGAGAGGTGCAGTTCCATGTTGCCTGTACCTTTAAACTCTTCGTAAATAACTTCGTCCATTTTAGAACCGGTATCGATAAGCGCCGTCGCGATAATGGTCAGGCTGCCGCCCTCTTCCACGTTACGCGCCGCACCGAAGAAGCGTTTCGGACGATGAAGGGCATTGGCGTCCACACCACCGGTCAACACTTTACCTGACGCCGGAACAACAGTGTTGTAAGCGCGCGCCAGACGAGTGATGGAGTCGAGCAGAATGATAACGTCTTTCTTGTGCTCAACCAGGCGTTTGGCCTTCTCGATCACCATTTCCGCAACCTGAACGTGGCGAGATGCGGGTTCGTCAAAGGTAGAAGCAACAACTTCACCTTTTACCAGACGCTGCATCTCGGTTACTTCTTCCGGACGTTCGTCGATCAGCAGAACCATCAGCACACAATCCGGGTGGTTGTAAGCAATGCTCTGAGCAATGTTCTGCAGCAGCATAGTTTTACCGGCTTTCGGCGGTGCCACAATCAGACCACGCTGACCACGACCGATAGGTGATGCCAGATCCAGTACGCGAGCGGTTAAATCTTCCGTAGAACCGTTACCACGTTCCATACGCAGACGAGAGTTTGCGTGCAGCGGGGTTAAGTTCTCAAAGAGGATTTTGTTGCGGGCGTTTTCAGGTTTGTCGAAGTTAACTTCGTTAACTTTCAGCAGCGCAAAATAGCGTTCACCTTCTTTCGGCGGGCGAATCTTACCAGAGATGGTATCACCAGTGCGGAGGTTGAAACGGCGGATTTGGCTAGGGGAAACGTAGATGTCATCAGGACCGGCGAGGTAGGAGCTGTCTGCGGAACGGAGGAAACCAAATCCATCCTGCAATATCTCCAGTACGCCATCACCAAAGATATCTTCGCCACTCTTTGCGTGCTGCTTCAGGATGGCAAAAATAATGTCCTGCTTACGCATACGAGCCAGGTTTTCCAGCCCCATATTTTCGCCGAGAGTGATCAGCTCAGAAACCGGCGTATTCTTTAATTCGGTAAGATTCATAGTGGTGTGAGTTCTTAAACTTGGGGTAAATCTCGAACTTAATGTTGTGAATGGTATGGCAGGATCATCCATGCCTGTTTACGGTCATCGACTCATGTCTTTTCGCTGCCTGGTCACAGGAGAGTACGCAGAACTGAAACGACAAGACGGATTGAGTGACGAGCCAGAAATCTGTTCACTTCGCATTTAAGATAAAACGGGAAGCGTTGGAAATTACAAGATTCAAACTTAATAAGGTATGTTTAATACGAAGTCAACACTAAGTTAGCATGACTCACGACGGGCGTCCAGTTTTTAGCGACGGGGCACCCGAACATGAAATTCCCTTACGCCAGGTTAGCGTCGAGGAACTCTTTCAACTGACCTTTAGACAGTGCACCCACTTTGGTTGCCGCCACTTCACCGTTTTTGAACAGCAGCAGAGTCGGGATACCACGGATGCCATATTTCGGCGCAGTGCCAGGGTTTTGATCGATGTTCAGTTTTGCAACGGTCAGTTTGCCCTGATATTCGTCAGCGATTTCATCCAGAATCGGGGCGATCATTTTGCACGGACCGCACCACTCTGCCCAGAAATCGACGAGGATCGCCCCGTCCGCTTTGAGTACATCCGTGTCAAAACTGTCGTCAGTCAGGTGAATAATTTTATCGCTCATATATAACTCCACAGGAATAAGCCTGGCGTGTTGGTTTCGTTGTTGGTGTAACATTAACCAACTAAAGGTTGACTTTATTTCACCGGATACGCTTTCGTAAAGCAATAGTAAGCTGATATTCTACCACACTATGAGCAAAACACATTTAACAGAACAGAAGTTTTCCGACTTCGCCCTGCATCCGAAGGTTGTAGAAGTCCTTGAAAAAAAAGGGTTTCATAACTGTACGCCCATTCAGGCACTGGCCCTTCCGCTGACGCTGGCGGGTCGTGACGTAGCCGGGCAGGCGCAAACCGGTACCGGGAAAACGATGGCGTTTCTTACGTCAACGTTTCATTATCTTCTCTCTCATCCTGCGATTGCCGATCGCAAGGTGAATCAACCACGTGCCTTAATTATGGCACCGACGCGTGAACTTGCCGTGCAGATCCATGCCGACGCAGAACCGCTGGCGGAAGCTACCGGCCTGAAGCTGGGTCTGGCTTACGGTGGTGATGGCTACGACAAACAGCTGAAAGTGCTGGAAAGCGGCGTTGACATTCTGATTGGCACTACGGGGCGTTTAATTGACTACGCCAAGCAGAACCACATTAACCTCGGTGCCATTCAGGTGGTGGTACTGGACGAAGCCGATCGCATGTACGATCTGGGCTTTATTAAAGATATCCGCTGGCTGTTCCGCCGTATGCCGCCTGCAAACCAGCGCCTCAACATGCTGTTCTCCGCCACGCTTTCGTACCGGGTACGTGAACTGGCGTTCGAGCAGATGAACAATGCCGAATATATTGAAGTGGAACCGGAACAGAAAACGGGCCACCGTATTAAAGAAGAGCTTTTCTACCCTTCTAACGAAGAAAAAATGCGTTTGCTGCAAACGCTGATCGAAGAAGAGTGGCCAGACAGAGCGATTATTTTCGCCAATACCAAACACCGTTGTGAAGAGATCTGGGGCCACCTGGCGGCAGATGGTCATCGTGTCGGTTTGTTGACAGGCGATGTCGCGCAGAAAAAACGTCTGCGTATTCTTGATGAATTTACCCGTGGCGATCTGGATATTCTGGTTGCCACCGACGTTGCCGCGCGTGGTTTGCATATTCCGGCAGTGACGCACGTCTTTAACTACGATTTACCCGATGACTGTGAAGATTACGTTCACCGTATTGGTCGTACAGGTCGCGCAGGCGCAAGCGGTCACTCTATCAGCCTGGCGTGTGAAGAGTATGCATTGAATTTGCCTGCTATTGAGACCTATATTGGTCACTCAATTCCGGTAAGCAAATACAATCCGGACGCATTGATGACCGATCTGCCAAAACCGCTGCGCCTCACGCGCCCACGTACAGGCAATGGTCCGCGTCGTACTGGCGCTCCGCGTAATCGTCGTCGTTCAGGTTAAATAAAATGTCATACTCAAAATCATTCAAACTGTATCAAGATGGCAAGAGAATGAATCCCGATGAGCATACTGTAGTAAGTGATTCAGGTGAAAGAATGCAGCCAACACAGAGACAGATTGAAGGATGAAGAGTATGGGTTCCACCTCGTCGCTGTATGCAGCCATTGATCTCGGTTCGAATAGTTTTCATATGCTGGTTGTGCGCGAGGTGGCTGGAAGCATCCAGACGCTGACGCGAATAAAACGCAAAGTGCGTCTGGCTGCTGGCCTGAATAGCGAAAATGCCCTGTCTAATGAAGCAATGGAGCGCGGTTGGCAATGTCTGCGCCTGTTTGCTGAACGTCTGCAAGATATCCCTCCCTCGCAAATTCGCGTTGTCGCTACGGCGACATTACGTCTTGCCGTCAATGCGGGTGATTTTATTGCCAAAGCGCAGGAAATCCTCGGTTGTCCGGTACAGGTGATCAGCGGTGAAGAGGAAGCACGTCTGATTTATCAGGGCGTTGCTCACACAACTGGCGGTGCCGATCAGCGCCTGGTGGTGGATATAGGCGGTGCCAGTACTGAACTGGTAACCGGCACGGGTGCACAAACCACCTCGTTGTTCAGCCTGTCGATGGGCTGCGTCACCTGGCTGGAACGCTATTTTGCCGATCGTAATCTGGGGCAGGAAAATTTTGATGCTGCAGAAAAAGCGGCACGCGAAGTGTTACGTCCGGTTGCCGATGAATTACGGTATCACGGCTGGAAAGTGTGCGTTGGTGCTTCCGGCACCGTGCAGGCATTACAGGAAATCATGATGGCACAGGGGATGGATGAACGCATTACCCTGGAAAAGTTGCAGCAATTGAAACAGCGAGCCATTCATTGCGGTCGGCTGGAGGAACTGGAGATTGACGGGCTGACGCTGGAACGTGCGTTAGTGTTCCCGAGTGGTCTGGCGATCCTGATCGCCATTTTTACCGAACTGAATATTCAGTGTATGACCCTGGCGGGCGGTGCGCTGCGTGAAGGCCTGGTCTACGGCATGTTGCATCTGGCCGTAGACCAGGATATTCGCAGCCGTACGCTGCGTAATATTCAGCGCCGCTTTATGATCGATATTGATCAGGCGCAGCGCGTAGCCAAAGTTGCGGCTAACTTCTTCGATCAGGTGGAAAAGGAATGGCATCTTGAAGCAATAAGCCGCGATTTGCTCATCAGCGCCTGTCAGCTTCATGAAATCGGCCTGAGCGTTGACTTTAAACAAGCGCCGCAACACGCTGCTTATCTGGTGCGTAATCTGGATCTTCCCGGTTTTACCCCCGCACAGAAAAAATTGCTGGCGACGCTACTGCTCAACCAGACTAATCCGGTCGATCTCTCATCGCTGCATCAGCAAAATGCCGTACCGCCGCGCGTCGCAGAACAACTCTGCCGTTTACTCCGCCTGGCCATCATTTTTGCCAGCCGTCGCCGTGACGATCTCGTGCCAGAGATGACATTACAGGCTAACCATGAACTGTTGACCTTGACGCTTCCGCAAGGTTGGCTAACCCAACATCCGCTGGGTAAAGAGATTATTGCTCAGGAAAGCCAGTGGCAAAGCTATGTCCACTGGCCGCTGGAAGTGCATTAATGAGTAAGTGCCGGATGCGATGCTGACGCATCTTTTCCGGCCTTGATTATTTCCCTCGTTTTGCCGCCATCATCGCTTTCAGATTCGCCAGATGGCTTTGCCCTTTCTGCATCCGTTCTTCGGCGCTGACCACTTTGCGCTCCTGTTCCCAAATCAGATCATCCTGCGGCAGCTCCAGCAAAAAGCGGCTCGGCTCCGGGCGCACCAGCTCGCCGTACTGACGGCGTTCTTTACACAGCGTAAAGGTCAATTCCTTCTGGGCGCGGGTAATGCCGACATAGGCCAGCCGCCGCTCCTCATCGATATTATCTTCATCGATGCTGCTCTGGTGCGGCAAAAACCCTTCTTCCATACCGACCATGTAGACATAAGGAAACTCCAGCCCTTTTGACGCGTGCAGAGTCATCAGTTGCACCTGATCCAGCTCTTCTTCACTCTCACCACGCTCCATCATGTCGCGCAAAGTAAAGCGCGTCACCACCTGGGTGAGCGTCATCGGCTCATCCAGTTCGCTGCCTTCCAGCATCTCCGTCATCCAGCTAAACAGTTGGTTGACGTTCTTCATGCGCATTTCGGCGGCTTTCGGGCTGGGCGATGTTTCGTACAGCCAGGATTCATAATCCATGCCGTGGATCAGATCGCGCACCGCGGCAATCGGCTCCCGCTCCGCCAGACGCTGGATTTCTGCCAACCAGTGAGTAAAGCGGGTCAATGCTTCATAACCACGTCCGCTAAGCGTCTGACTCAGGCCCATATCAAAGCTGGCGGTAAACATGCTTTTATTGCGCGTCATCGCCCACTCACCCAGCTTTTTCAGCGTCGCCGGGCCAATCTCTCTCTTCGGCGTGTTAACGATACGCAGAAATGCGCTGTCATCGTCCGGGTTAGTCAGCACGCGCAGATAAGCCAGCAAGTCCTTGATTTCAGGACGAGAGAAAAACGACGTACCACCAGAAATTTTGTACGGGATGCGGTTTTGCATCAGGAATTTTTCAAACACTCGCGACTGATGGTTACCGCGATAAAGAATAGCGTAATATTTGTACTGCGTTTTATTGACGAAGTGATGCGCAATCAGTTCACCAGTGACGCGCTCGGCTTCATGTTCTTCGTTATTCGCGCTTAAAACTTTAAGCTCTGTGCCGTAACCCAGTTCGGAGAACAGACGCTTCTCAAAGACGTGCGGGTTATTGGCGATCAGGATGTTCGCCGCTTTCAAAATACGTCCGGAAGAGCGGTAGTTCTGCTCAAGCTTAATCACCTTCAGCGCCGGAAAATCCTGACTCAGCAGCACCAGGTTTTGTGGACGTGCGCCGCGCCAGGAGTAGATCGACTGGTCGTCATCGCCCACCACGGTAAAGCGCGCGCGGCTGCCCACCAGCAGTTTCACCAGTTCATACTGGCTGGTGTTGGTGTCCTGATACTCATCCACCAGCAGATAGCGAATTTTGTTCTGCCAGCGCTCGCGGACTTCTTCATTGCGTTGCAGCAGCAACGTCGGCAATAAAATCAGATCATCGAAGTCGAGAACATTGCACGCTTTCAGGTGTGCATCATACAGCCCATAACAATGGGCAAAAATACGGTCCCGCTCGCCAATCGCACTGGCTGCCGCCTGGGACGGTGTTTTGAGATCGTTCTTCCAGTTAGAGATGGTCGAAATCAACTGTTGCAGGAGAACTTTGTCATCTTCAATCAGCCCTTCGGTCAACTCTTTGAGCAACGCCAGCTGATCGGTATCGTCAAACAGCGAAAAGTTCGCCTTCATCCCCAGCGCCGCATACTCACGCTTGATGATATCCAGCCCCAGCGTGTGGAAGGTTGAGATCATCAGCCCACGCGCCTCTTTGCGACCCAGCGTCTGTCCGACACGCTCTTTCATCTCGCGCGCCGCCTTATTGGTAAAGGTCACCGCCGCGATATGTCGCGCCTGATAACCGCAACCGCGGATCAGATGGGCGATTTTATTGGTGATCACACGAGTTTTACCGGAACCCGCGCCCGCCAGCACCAGGCAGGGGCCGGTAACGAATTCGACAGCTTGTTGTTGGCCGGGGTTTAGACGCATAGGTGTATTGCTCAATCTTCGAACGGGGGGAGGATTGTAGCAGAATCGCATTTGAATGTGACCGAGTGTAAGCCGCTAACCGGTTGGCTGCGGATGTTTAAATCAGAGAGGGAAGACCGAAACCGGAGTTCATCGTGAATCCATTAGACTTAGAAAATATCGGGTCGTAACGTTGTGTTATTACTTTTTCAGAGTTTACTAAGGAGAGGTGTACTCGTGGCGATTAATTTCAGTCCTAAGGTTGGTGAAATACTGGAATGCAACTTTGGTAACTATCCTGTTAGCCAGAATGGACAGTTCAGCACCACGTATTACGATGGCCGCATTCCTCCTGAAATGATAAAAAACAGGTTAGTTGTTGGATTTGCCCCTATATTTCCAGACATCTGTTATCACTTAACCCATTACAAGCCCGCTGCCGCAGATATTCCCGTGGCGAGCGATAACCCAGCGCACTA
>NZ_MECT01000076.1:0-8271 GCF_001722145.1 Shigella sp. FC1544 | reverse complement strand
ACGGTTGTGGCGCACGTCTTCGGTGAACGCACTCTGGCCACACTGGAGCGTCTTCTGAGCCTGCTGTCGGCCTTTGAGGTCGTGGTATGGATGACGGATGGCTGGCCGCTGTATGAATCACGCCTGAAGGGAAAGCTGCACGTTATCAGCAAGCGTTACACTCAGCGCATTGAGCGACATAATCTGAATCTGAGACAACATCTGGCAAGGCTGGGACGGAAGTCACTGTCGTTCTCAAAATCGGTGGAGCTGCATGACAAGGTCATCGGGCATTATCTGAACATAAAACACTATCAGTAAGTTGGAGTCATTACCTTCCTTTCCCTATTTTTTCGTGTGGAGTAATAATTTCTGCACATCTAACCATTATTAAATTTAATAATAAGTATCGGGTTTGTTACGATAGAATATTTCTATATCCTCAAGAATATGCTTTGCCTTATTGCCTGTGACTTTCTGAGATTCAATTATAGTATCGTTAAATTCTAATGTTAAAGAGAACTCTTTTTTTCCGCTTTGTGTAAGTTTAACCTTATATTGATTACCAATATCAAATAAAAAGGTCCTGTAATGAGAATAATCACCTTTAACCTCCTCGGCAAAACAGCAAAGCGTGCAAATATACATAAAGTCTTTCTTACCCCTGATTTTGTTAACTAAATAAATGCGTGAAAAACTTTACTTGCAATAGAACTTGATACTTCTTCTCCAGGTCTACAAAAATCTTTTGCAATTTTTAACTGTGTTTCTATGTATAAAAAGAAATCTTTGACATAAGAAAAATCTTTATTATTTAGTGCATCTAGCTCAACAGGTAAAGATGTCGTTTTGTTGCTATTCATATATGATATATTCATATCATCATCTCCATCGCGAGTAATAAAAATAATCACCATTGTAGGATAGGGTTCTGGTCAATCAGGAATCATCTTTATAAACTTCGATTGTTTTTGTAATGCTGTATCATTAAGTTCATTAAATCGTACAGCAGATAAATGTTCTATCAAATTTCGCTCATTTGCAGAGGATTCATCATAATAAACGTAAAATTAATGTATCCTTACATCGAGTAATAAACATTTTTTATACAAAAAAAGATAGGAACGTATTTACTGGGTTAAATATAATCATCCTGCTTTTCATCACAAAAACCGCAGATAATCCTTCCTTTCCCCTGCAGCTGGCGTTATGGTCAGATGGTTTTTGCAACAAATCTCACAATAAAAAGTTTCAACATACTGACTATTTAGGGAAAAATATGCGCAAGATCACACAGGCAATCAGTGCCGTTTGCTTATTGTTCGCTCTAAACAGTTCCGCTGTTGCCCTGGCCTCATCTCCTTCACCGCTTAACCCTGGTACTAACGTTGCCAGGCTTGCTGAACAGGCACCAATTCATTGGGTTTCGGTCGCACAAATTGAAAATAGCCTCGCAGGGCGTCCGCCAATGGCGGTGGGGTTTGATATCGATGACACGGTACTTTTTTCCAGCCCGGGCTTCTGGCGCGGCAAAAAAACCTTCTCGCCAGAAAGCGAAGATTATCTGAAAAATCCTGTGTTCTGGGAAAAAATGAACAATGGCTGGGATGAATTCAGCATTCCAAAAGAGGTCGCTCGCCAGCTGATTGATATGCATGTACGCCGCGGTGACGCGATCTTCTTTGTGACTGGTCGTAGTCCGACGAAAACAGAAACGGTTTCAAAAACGCTGGCGGATAATTTTCATATTCCTGCCACCAACATGAATCCGGTGATCTTTGCGGGCGATAAATCAGGGCGAAATACAAAATCGCAATGGCTGCAGGATAAAAATATCCGAATTTTTTATGGCGATTCTGATAATGATATTACCGCCGCACGCGATGTCGGCGCTCGTGGTATCCGCATTCTGCGCGCCTCCAACTCTACCTACAAACCCTTGCCACAAGCGGGTGCGTTTGGTGAAGAGGTGATCGTCAATTCAGAATACTGACAGAGCGGGAGAGCGTGATGCTCTCCCGAATGCTGTTTTTTTAATCACACCTTTATCCTTTCGCTGTCTTGCTGCAAACTGATTAAGAGAGTTTTATCAAGGAGCAGCACATGTGGTATCAAAAGACGCTCACGCTTAGCGCCAAATCTCGTGGGTTTCATCTGGTAACGGATGAAATTCTGAATCAGCTGGCTGATATGCCGCGCGTTAACATCGGCTTACTGCATCTGTTGCTGCAACATACCTCCGCCTCTCTGACACTTAATGAGAACTGCGATCCCACCGTACGCCACGACATGGAGCGTTTTTTCCTCCGCACCGTTCCCGACAACGGAAATTATGAGCATGACTATGAGGGAGCAGACGATATGCCTTCTCATATCAAATCCTCAATGCAGGGAACATCGCTTGTATTGCCGTTACATAAAGGGCGTATTCAGACCGGCACCTGGCAAGGCATCTGGCTGGGGGAACATCGCATCCACGGCGGATCGCGTCGCATCATCGCGACACTACAAGGGGAGTAAAAAATGACCATTTCGGAGTTGCTACAATATTGCATGGCAAAACCAGGCGCAGAACAGAGCGTGCATAACGACTGGAAAGCGACGCAGATCAAAGTGGAAGATGTACTGTTTGCGATGGTGAAAGAAGTAGAAAATCGCCCAGCTGTTTCGCTGAAAACCAGCCCGGAGCTGGCGGAGCTGCTACGTCAGCAGCACAGCGATGTGCGTCCTGGCCGCCATCTGAATAAAGCGCACTGGAGCACCGTGTATCTCGACGGTTCGCTGCCGGATTCGCAAATCTATTATCTGGTGGATGCGTCTTATCAGCAGGCAGTGAATTTACTACCGGAAGAAAAGCGTAAATTGCTGGTACAACTCTGAAAGGAAAAGGCCGCTCAGAAAGCGGCCTTAACGATTACAGCATCGGCTTGAGGAAGCGTGCCGTATGCGAAGCTTCGCACTCCGCGACGGTTTCTGGCGTACCGGAGACGAGGATTTCGCCGCCGCCACTGCCGCCTTCTGGTCCCAGGTCGACAATCCAGTCAGCGGTTTTGATCACGTCGAGATTGTGCTCAATCACCACAATGGTATTGCCCTGATCGCGCAGTTTATGCAGCACGTCGAGGAGTTGCTGAATATCGGCGAAGTGCAGACCGGTGGTCGGCTCGTCGAGAATATACAGCGTCTGCCCGGTGCCGCGTTTTGACAGCTCACGCGCCAGCTTCACGCGCTGGGCTTCACCACCAGAAAGTGTGGTTGCGGACTGCCCCAGGCGAATGTACGTCAGACCAACGTCCATCAACGTTTGCAGCTTACGCGCCAGAGCTGGCACCGCATCAAAGAACTCACGCGCCTCTTCGATGGTCATATCCAGCACTTCGTGGATGGTTTTGCCTTTGTACTTAATTTCCAGCGTTTCACGGTTATAGCGTTTACCTTTGCACTGATCGCACGGCACGTAGATATCCGGCAGGAAGTGCATCTCCACTTTGATCACACCGTCGCCCTGACAGGCTTCGCAGCGCCCGCCACGGACGTTAAAGCTGAAACGTCCTGGCGTATAACCACGCGCACGGGATTCCGGTACGCCCGCAAACAGTTCGCGCACAGGTGTAAACACGCCGGTATAGGTCGCCGGGTTAGAACGTGGAGTACGACCAATTGGGCTTTGGTCGATATCGATCACTTTATCGAAATGCTCCAGCCCCTGAATATCGCGATACGGTGCCGGTTCGGCGATGGTCGCACCATTCAACTGGCGTTGGGCAATCGGGAACAGTGTGTCGTTAATCAGCGTCGATTTACCGGAACCTGAAACCCCTGTGATGCAGGTAAACAGACCGACTGGCAGCGTGAGCGTCACGTCCTTCAGGTTGTTGCCGCGTGCACCTGTCAGCTTCAGCACTTTTTCTGGATTCGCCGGAACGCGTTTCTTCGGCACTTCAATCTTGCGTTTACCGCTCATGTACTGCCCGGTCAACGATTCAGGCACCGCCATGATCGCTTCCAGCGGACCTTCTGCGACCACTTCACCGCCGTGAACACCCGCACCAGGACCGATATCGATCACATGGTCAGCGGCGCGAATTGCGTCTTCGTCATGCTCCACCACAATCACGGTATTACCGAGATCGCGCAGATGGATAAGCGTACCCAACAGGCGCTCGTTATCGCGCTGGTGCAGGCCGATAGACGGCTCGTCCAGTACATACATAACGCCAACCAGGCCCGCACCAATCTGGCTCGCCAGACGGATACGCTGGGCTTCACCGCCGGAAAGTGTTTCTGCCGAGCGGGAAAGTGTCAGGTAATTCAGGCCGACGTTAACGAGGAATTTCAGACGATCGCCGATCTCTTTAAGGATTTTTTCTGCAATCTTCGCCCGCTGACCAGCTAGTTTGAGATTGTTGAAGAATTCCATCGCATGACCGATGCTCATGTCGGAGATAGCAGGCAGCGGCGTATTCTCGACATAAACGTGGCGCGCTTCCCGACGCAGACGCGTCCCTTCGCAGCTGGCGCATGGGCGATTGCTGATAAACTTGGCTAATTCTTCACGTACCGCACTGGATTCTGTCTCTTTATAACGGCGCTCCATATTGTGCAGCACGCCTTCGAACGGATGACGACGGATGGAGGTATCGCCACGATCGTTCATGTATTTGAATTCAATGTTTTCTTTGCCAGAACCGTACAACACCACTTTATGCACGTTCGCGCTCAGGCTGCCCCACGGCGCTTCGACGTCGAACTTATAGTGATCTGCCAGCGATTTCAGCATCTGGAAGTAATAGAAGTTGCGGCGATCCCAGCCACGGATCGCACCGCCAGCCAGTGACAGCTCGGGGTTTTGGATCACGCGGTCAGGATCGAAATATTGCTGTACGCCAAGGCCGTCACAGGTTGGGCAGGCACCTGCCGGGTTGTTAAACGAAAACAGTCGTGGCTCCAGTTCACGCATACTGTAGCCGCAAATTGGGCAGGCGAAGTTGGCGGAGAACAGCAGCTCTTCCGCTTTCGGGTCGTCCATATCCGCCACTACCGCTGTACCACCGGAAAGCTCCAGCGCGGTTTCAAACGACTCCGCAAGACGTTGGGTAAGATCGTCACGCACCTTGAAGCGATCAACCACCACTTCAATAGTGTGTTTCTTTTGCAGTTCCAGTTTCGGCGGATCGGAAAGATCGCAGACTTCGCCATCAATACGAGCACGGATGTAACCCTGGCTTGCCAGGTTCTCCAGCGTTTTGGCGTGTTCGCCTTTGCGCTCTTTAATGATTGGCGCGAGTAGCATCAGACGCTTGCCTTCCGGCTGCGACAGCACGTTATCCACCATCTGGCTGACGGTTTGCGCCGCCAGCGGGACGTCGTGGTCCGGACAGCGCGGTTCGCCGACGCGGGCGAACAACAAACGCAAATAGTCGTGGATTTCGGTGATTGTCCCCACCGTAGAACGCGGGTTATGAGACGTCGATTTCTGCTCAATTGAGATGGCAGGAGAAAGCCCCTCAATATGATCGACGTCCGGCTTTTCCATCAGTGACAGAAACTGCCGCGCGTAGGCGGAAAGGGATTCAACGTAACGGCGCTGCCCTTCGGCATATAAGGTGTCGAAAGCGAGCGAGGATTTGCCAGAACCCGAAAGCCCGGTCACGACAATGAGCTTGTCGCGGGGGATAATGAGGTTGATGTTTTTGAGATTATGGGTGCGGGCGCCCCGAACTTCGATCTTATCCATTCACCTTTCCCGGATTAAACGCTTTTTTGCCCGGTGGCATGGTGCTACCGGCGATCACAAACGGTTAATTATGACACAAATTAACCTGAATGAATATACAGTATTGGAATGCATTATCCGGAGTGTTGTGTAACAATGTCTGGCCAGGTTTGTTTCCCGGAACCGAGGTCACAACATAGTAAAAGCGCTATTGGTAATGGTACAATCGCGCATTTACACTTATTCAGAACGATTTTTTTCAGGAGACACGAACATGGCCAGCAGAGGCGTAAACAAGGTTATTCTCGTTGGTAATCTGGGTCAGGACCCGGAAGTACGCTACATGCCAAATGGTGGCGCAGTTGCCAACATTACGCTGGCTACTTCCGAATCCTGGCGTGATAAAGCGACCGGCGAGATGAAAGAACAGACTGAATGGCACCGCGTTGTGCTGTTCGGCAAACTGGCAGAAGTGGCCAGCGAATATCTGCGTAAAGGTTCTCAGGTTTATATCGAAGGTCAGCTGCGTACCCGTAAATGGACCGATCAATCCGGTCAGGATCGCTACACCACAGAAGTCGTGGTGAACGTTGGCGGCACCATGCAGATGCTGGGTGGTCGTCAGGGTGGTGGCGCTCCGGCAGGTGGTAATATCGGTGGTGGTCAGCCGCAGGGCGGTTGGGGTCAGCCTCAGCAGCCGCAGGGTGGCAATCAGTTCAGCGGCGGCGCGCAGTCTCGCCCGCAGCAGTCCGCTCCGGCAGCGCCGTCTAACGAGCCGCCGATGGACTTTGATGATGACATTCCGTTCTGATTTGTCATTAAAACAATAGGTTATATTGTTTTAAGGTGGATGATTAAAGCATCTGCCAGCCATAAAAAAGAAGCCTCCGTTATGGAGGCTTCTACGTATCAGGTCAAAATCATTGGCCATTGTGGCGGTGTCTGATTCATCTCTTCTATCATCACCGACTCGATGTTGTGCCAGATAGCGGTGATGTCCGCCATTGTGATGCCAAGCAACCCCATTGCGAACCAACAGGCGGAAACAACGCCCAGACCGCTGCTGATCACCGCAAGCCCGACATAATCAGACCGACGAAAACGGATGTTGAGTGTGCTGGCCAGAAACATCATTACGGCACTAAGAAGTTGCCAGCGAAGAAGAACCACGCCAGTGGTGAGGGTAGCCATCAAACAATTCCTCTGAAAAGAGCCGATGCCCTGGACAGCGCGGCGTTGTTCACGGGAGGCGTGGTACACTCTGGCTATCGCGGGGCTTGCAGAACACAAAAATGAAACACTCTGTTTGTTTCATTAATTTTGTGAAATATATCACAATTGATTGTTTGTTAGCCATATTAGGCCGTGACTTTTATTGCTGTACAGATTATGTGGTTTTTCAGTGGCATTAAGGGCATATCTTCCCGCCGCCTCTGCATTCCTGTAGGAAATTAATTTTGAATATCAATGAATTATTTTCATCCAGGTGACGATTAGAAAGGTATCAATTTCAAATCAGGCAAAAGTGCTATTTATACCGTAAGATTTATCTAAAGACGTCGGTACCCAGGGTTTTCACCTTACAATGGCCGGGTATAAACAGGCAGGAAATTGATAGCAATGAGTCATCGTGCACGACACCAATTACTGGCGTTGCCGGGCATTATCTTTTTAGTTCTCTTTCCCATCATTCTTTCGCTATGGATTGCCTTCCTTTGGGCAAAATCAGAAGTGAATAATCAGCTCCGAACCTTTGCTCAACTGGCACTGGATAAATCCGAGCTGGTCATTCGCCAGGCAGATTTAGTGAGCGATGCAGCTGAACGCTATCAGGGGCAAGTTTGCACTCCAGCCCATCAAAAGCGAATGTTGAATATTATTCGTGGCTATCTTTATATTAATGAATTGATCTATGCCCGTGATAACCATTTTTTATGCTCATCGCTGATAGCGCCTGTAAACGGCTATACGATTGCACCGGCCGATTATAAGCGTGAACCTAACGTTTCTATCTATTATTACCGCGATACGCCTTTTTTCTCTGGCTATAAAATGACCTATATGCAGCGGGGAAATTATGTGGCGGTTATCAACCCTCTCTTCTGGAGTGAAGTGATGTCTGATGATCCGACATTGCAATGGGGTGTGTATGATACGGTGACGAAAACCTTTTTCTCGTTAAGCAAAGAGGCCTCGGCAGCAACGTTTTCTCCGCTGATTCATTTGAAGGATTTAACCGTACAAAGAAATGGCTATTTATATGCGACAGTTTATTCGACAAAACGCCCAATTGCAGCCATTGTTGCGACTTCATATCAACGTCTTATAACCCATTTTTATAATCATCTTATTTTTGGGTAATGCTGCCAACTTACTGATTTAGTGTATGATGGTGATTTTAAGGTGCTTGCGTGGCTTCCATTTCCATCAGATGTCCTTCCTGCTCCGCTACTGAAGGCGTGGTGCGTAACGGCAAAAGCACTGCCGGACATCAGCGCTATCTCTGCTCTCATTGCCGTAAAACATGGCAACTACAGTTCACTTACACCGCCTCTCAGCCCGGTACGCACCAGAAA
>NZ_MECT01000075.1:0-8276 GCF_001722145.1 Shigella sp. FC1544 | reverse complement strand
ACGGTTGTGGCGCACGTCTTCGGTGAACGCACTCTGGCCACACTGGAGCGTCTTCTGAGCCTGCTGTCGGCCTTTGAGGTCGTGGTATGGATGACGGATGGCTGGCCGCTGTATGAATCACGCCTGAAGGGAAAGCTGCACGTTATCAGCAAGCGTTACACTCAGCGCATTGAGCGACATAATCTGAATCTGAGACAACATCTGGCAAGGCTGGGACGGAAGTCACTGTCGTTCTCAAAATCGGTGGAGCTGCATGACAAGGTCATCGGGCATTATCTGAACATAAAACACTATCAGTAAGTTGGAGTCATTACCCAGCCAGGGGCGAAAAAGGTCATTGTCTTATTTCATCGTGGCCATGAACATTCTGGTCGTCTACAACATATCGTTGATGAACTGGCGATGCCAGATACTGCTTTTTATGCATGGGATGCCCGGGGGCATGGAAAAACTTCGGGGCCGCGTGGTTATAGCCCATATCTTGCGCGTTCAGTGCAGGATGTCGATGAATTTGTCCGTTTTGCTGCCAGCGACAGCTAGGTTGGACTGGAAGAGGTGGTTGTGATCGCGCAAAGCGTCGGCGCAGTGCTGGTTGCCACATAGGTTCATGATTATGCGCCTGCAATTCGCGGGCTGGTGCTGGCTTCTCCGGCCTTTAAGGTTAAATTGTATGTGCCGCTGGCAGTCCTGCGCTGGCGTTATGGCATCGTCTGCGTGGTCTGTTTTTTATTAATTCCTATGTGAAAGGACGCTATTTGACCCACGATCGGCAACGGGTGGCGAGTTTCAATAATGATCCGCTGATCACACGGGCGATTGCCGTCAATATCTTGCTCGATCTCTATAAAACGTCTGAACGTATTATTAGAGATGCGGCGGCGATTACGCTCCCCACGCAACTTCTGATATCAGGCGATGACTATGTGGTGCATCGCCAACCGCAGATTGATTTTTATCAGAGATTACGTAGCCCTCTGAAAGAGCTGCATCTGCTGCCAGGCTTTTATCACGACACGTAGGGTGAAGAGAACAGGGCGCTGGCATTTGAAAAAATGCAAAGCTTTATTAGTCGTTTATATGCTAACAAATCGCAAAAATTTGATTATCAGCATGAAGACTGCACAGGACCATCAGCGGATCAATGGCGGCTACTTTCTGGTGGACCCGTGCCATTATCGCCGGTTGATTTAGCGTATCGCTTTATGCGAAAGGCGATGAAATTGTTCGGGACGCACTCTGCGGGCCTGCATCTCGGAATGAGCACCGGCTTTGATTCAGGCAGTTCGCTGGATTATGTCTATCAAAATCAACCGCAAGGTAGTAACGCATTCGGGCGCTTAATCGACAAAATCTACCTGAACAGTGTTGGCTGGCGCGGTATTCGCCAGCGCAAAACCCATTTACAAATACTGATTAAACAAGCCGTTGCCGATCTCCACGCCAAAGGTTTAGCCGTCCGCGTGGTTGACATTGCCGCAGGGCATGGGCGCTATGTACTGGATGCGCTGGCAAACGAGCCTGCCGTAAGCGATATTTTGTTACGTGATTACAGCGAGTTAAATGTTGCACAGGGGCAAGAGATGATTGCCCAACGGGGAATGTCTGGGCGGGTGCGTTTTGAACAGGGCGATGCGTTTAACCCGGAGGAACTCAGCGCGTTAACACCGCGGCCTACGCTGGCAATTGTCTCTGGACTGTATGAGCTTTTTCCCGAAAATGAGCAGGTAAAAAACTCACTCGCAGGTCTTGCCAATGCCATCGAACCGGTCGCATTCTCATCTACACCGGGCAGCCGTGGCACCCTCAACTGGAGATGATTGCCGGGGTGTTAACCAGTCATAAAGATGGTAAACCGTGGGTAATGCGCGTGCGTTCGCAAGGGGAGATGGATTCACTCGTGCGTGATGCCGGATTTGATAAATGCACACAACGGATTGATGAGTGGGGTATTTTTACGGTTTCGATGGCGGTGCGTCGTGATAACTGAACGTCGGAACGTATTGCTACAAGGCGCTGGCTGGTTATTGTTGCTGGCCCCGTTTTTTTTCTTCACCTATGGATCTCTTAATCAGTTCACCGCGGTTCAGGACCTTAACAGCCATGATATCCCCAGTCAGGTATTCGGTTGGGAAACGGCGATCCCTTTTCTTCCCTGGACTATTGTTCCTTACTGGAGTCTGGATCTTTTATATGGATTTTCGCTGTTCGTTTGTAGCACGACATTCGAACAGCGCCGACTTGTCCACCGGCTTATTCTAGCAACGGTAATGGCCTGCTGCGGTTTTTTGCTCTATCCGCTGAAGTTTAGTTTTATCCGTCCTGAAGTGAGTGGGGTGACGGGATGGCTATTTTCGCAACTTGAACTGTTTGATCTGCCTTATAACCAGTCTCCTTCGCTGCATATTATTCTCTGCTGGCTACTTTGGCGTCACTTGCGTCAGCATCTGGCTGAGAGGTGGCGTAAAGTCTGTGGCGGATGGTTTTTACTCATCGCTATTTCTACTCTGACGACCTGGCAGCATCATTTTATTGATGTCATCACAGGGCTGGCGGTAGGTATGTTGATTGACTGGATGGTGCCCGTCGATCGTCGTTGGAATTATCAGAAACCTGATCAACGTCGAATCAAAATAGCACTGCCATATGTCGTAGGCGCGGGCTCGTGCATTGTGTTGATGGAGCTAATGGTGATGATTCAGTTATGGTGGTCAGTCTGGTTATGTTGGCCAGTATTATCGCTACTCATTATTGGCCGTGGGTACGGTGGGCTTGGCGCGATAACAACAGGGAAAGATAGTCAGGGGAAACTCCCGCCCGCCGTTTACTGGCTGACATTGCCCTGGCGCATCGGGATGTGGCTGTCTATGCGTTGGTTTTGTCGTCGCCTGGAGCCGGTGAGCAAAATTACTGCTGGTGTTTATTTAGGGGCGTTTCCACGACATATTCCGGCACAGAATGCGGTTCTGGACGTCACCTTTGAATTCCCTCGGGGACGAGCGACAAAAGATCGACTCTATTTCTGTGTACCGATGCTGGATCTGGTGGTTCCGGAAGAGGGGGAGCTCCGACAGGCCGTGGCGATGCTGGAAACATTACGCGAAGAGCAAGGCAGCGTTCTGGTCCATTGCGCGTTGGGATTATCGCGCAGTGCGCTGGTAGTGGCGGCATGGTTGTTATGTTACGGACACTGTAAAACCGTTGATGAAGCGATTAGTTATATTCGAGCCAGACGTTCGCATATTGTGCTTAAGGAAGATCACAAAGCGATGCTGAAATTATGGGAAAACAGGTAAGTGGATTGAGATGTGGACTGAACTACAGTCCACATCAAGATCGTGTCCGGTTATGCAGCAACAATGCTGTCGATGGCCGCTTTCGCGTCAGACTGCGCTTTCGCTGCCATTTCCGGACCGCATGCGATCCCTTCGGCGAAGACAAATTTCACATCGGTAATGCCGATAAAGCCGAGGAACGTGGACAGATACGGCGTCACCAGGTCCGTTGGTCCATCTTTGTGGATCCCACCGCGGCTGGTAATAACGATGGCTTTTTTACCCGTTACCAGACCTTCCGGACCGTTCTCGGTATAGCGGAAAGTAACGCCTGCGCGTGCAACCAGGTCAAAATAGTTTTTCAACTGAGTTGAGATGTTGAAGTTATACATCGGTGCCGCAATAACGATAACGTCGTGGGCTTTCAGCTCGGCAATCAGCTCATCGGAAAGCGCCAGAGCTTCCTGCTGACGCGGAGTCAGCGGCGCATCGCTCGGACGCAGAGCGCCAACCAGTTCGCCATCCAGTACCGGAATCGGATTTGCAGCCAGGTCGCGAACGGTGATTTCATCAGCGGAGTGCTTTTTGCGCCATTGTTCAACAAAATAATCGGACAACTGATTAGACTGAGAGTACCCTGCCAGGATGCTGGATTTAAGAACTAATACCTTGCTCATGGTGTTTCCTTATAGATGTTTGAATTGGCGATGCCCCGTTGCTTGCTGACACTTTATTCACAATCCTGCCACAGAGATAGCGCAATAAATCGAAGCCTATGTTCGGATTTATTGAACAACGCATAGAAAGCCGCGATGTGGTACTCTATATCTATCATTTAAAAGAAAATTAATCAGGCAGACTACTGCCCACTAACGTTATGACAGAACAACAAAAATGGACCTTTACTGCTTTGCAGCAGCGGCTGGATTCGTTGATGCTGCGCGACAGACTGCGTTTTTCTCGCCGTCTGCATGGTGTTAAGAAGGTTAAAAATCCTGATGCACAACAGGCCATTTTCCAGGAGATGGCGAAAGAGATTGACCAGGCGGCAGGGAAAGTCCTGCTGCGTGAAGCGGCACGACCGGAAATCACTTATCCGGACAATTTGCCAGTTAGTCAGAAAAAACAGGATATTCTCGAAGCGATTCGTGATCACCAGGTGGTGATCGTCGCCGGGGAAACCGGTTCCGGTAAAACGACCCAGCTACCGAAAATCTGTATGGAGCTGGGGCGCGGGATTAAAGGACTGATCGGCCATACCCAGCCGCGTCGTCTGGCGGCAAGAACGGTGGCGAACCGTATTGCGGAAGAGCTGAAAACGGAGCCAGGCGGTTGCATCGGTTACAAAGTGCGTTTTAGCGATCACGTAAGTGATAACACGATGGTCAAGCTGATGACCGACGGTATCCTGCTGGCGGAGATCCAGCAAGACCGCCTGCTGATGCAGTACGACACCATCATTATTGACGAAGCACACGAACGCAGCCTGAATATCGATTTTCTGCTCGGCTATTTGAAAGAGTTGCTGCCGCGGCGTCCTGACCTAAAAATCATTATCACTTCCGCGACTATCGACCCGGAACGCTTTTCTCGCCACTTTAATAATGCGCCGATTATCGAAGTCTCCGGTCGGACCTATCCGGTGGAAGTGCGCTATCGCCCGATTGTTGAAGAAGCCGATGACACCGAGCGCGATCAGTTGCAGGCGATTTTTGACGCCGTAGACGAACTGAGCCAGGAAAGCCCTGGCGACATTCTGATCTTTATGAGCGGCGAGCGGGAAATTCGCGATACCGCCGATGCGCTGAACAAGCTGAACTTACGCCATACCGAAATCTTGCCGCTTTATGCGCGGCTTTCGAATAGCGAACAGAACCGCGTGTTCCAGTCGCACAGCGGGCGACGCATTGTGCTGGCGACCAACGTCGCGGAAACCTCGCTGACTGTACCGGGGATTAAATACGTTATCGACCCCGGTACGGCGCGTATCAGCCGCTACAGCTATCGCACCAAAGTGCAGCGTTTGCCGATTGAACCCATTTCACAGGCGTCTGCCAATCAGCGTAAAGGCCGTTGTGGTCGTGTGTCCGAAGGGATCTGTATTCGTCTCTATTCCGAAGACGATTTCCTCTCGCGCCCGGAGTTTACCGATCCGGAGATTCTGCGTACCAACCTGGCCTCGGTTATTTTGCAGATGACCGCGCTGGGGCTGGGCGATATCGCTGCGTTCCCGTTTGTCGAAGCACCGGATAAACGCAATATCCAGGATGGCGTGCGTCTGCTCGAAGAACTGGGCGCGATCACCACGGATGAACAGGCCAGCGCCTATAAACTGACGCCGCTCGGTCGCCAGCTCTCGCAACTGCCGGTCGATCCTCGTCTGGCGCGTATGGTGCTGGAAGCGCAGAAACATGGCTGCGTGCGTGAGGCGATGATTATCACGTCCGCGCTCTCCATTCAGGACCCGCGTGAGCGCCGATGGACAAACAGCAGGCATCGGACGAAAAACATCGTCGCTTCCACGACAAAGAATCCGACTTCCTCGCGTTTGTAAATCTGTGGAATTATCTTGGCGAGCAGCAAAAGGCGCTTTCTTCAAACGCCTTCCGTCGCCTGTGTCGTACCGATTATCTCAACTATCTGCGCGTGCGCGAATGGCAGGATATCTACACCCAGTTGCGTCAGGTGGTGAAAGAACTTGGCATTCCGGTTAACAGCGAACCGGCGGAGTATCGCGAAATTCACATTGCGTTGCTGACGGGTTTACTTTCCCATATCGGCATGAAAGATGCCGATAAACAAGAATATACCGGCGCACGTAACGCGCGTTTCTCCATCTTCCCCGGTTCTGGTTTATTCAAAAAACCGCCGAAATGGGTAATGGTGGCGGAACTGGTAGAAACCAGCCGCCTGTGGGGGCGCATTGCTGCGCGTATCGACCCGGAATGGGTGGAGCCTGTCGCTCAGCATTTGATTAAACGTACCTACAGCGAACCGCACTGGGAACGGGCGCAGGGCGCGGTGATGGCAACGGAAAAAGTCACTGTTTATGGTTTGCCGATTGTTGCCGCGCGCAAGGTCAACTACAGCCAGATCGATCCGGCGTTATGTCGTGAACTCTTTATTCGCCATGCGCTGGTGGAAGGTGACTGGCAGACGCGTCACGCATTCTTCCGTGAAAACCTGAAACTGCGGGCCGAAGTGGAAGAGCTGGAACACAAATCACGTCGCCGCGATATTCTGGTTGATGACGAAACGCTGTTTGAGTTCTACGACCAGCGCATCAGCCACGATGTAATCTCCGCTCGTCACTTCGATAGCTGGTGGAAAAAAGTCAGCCGCGAAACGCCTGATTTGCTCAACTTTGAAAAGAGCATGTTGATCAAAGAAGGGGCGGAAAAAATCAGCAAGCTGGATTACCCGAACTTCTGGCATCAGGGCAATCTCAAGCTGCGTTTGAGCTATCAGTTTGAGCCAGGCGCAGACGCGGACGGTGTGACCGTACATATTCCGCTGCCGTTACTTAACCAGGTTGAGGAAAGCGGGTTTGAATGGCAGATCCCCGGTCTGCGCCGCGAATTGGTGATTGCTCTGATTAAATCGTTGCCGAAACCGGTACGCCGTAATTTTGTGCCTGCACCAAACTACGCCGAAGCGTTTTTAGGCCGCGTCACACCGCTGGAGTTACCGTTGCTCGACAGCCTTGAGCGCGAGTTACGGCGGATGACCGGCGTTACCGTTGACCGCGAAGACTGGCACTGGGATCAGGTGCCCGATCACCTGAAAATCACCTTCCGCGTGGTGGATGACAAAAACAAGAAGCTAAAAGAAGGGCGCTCGCTACAAGATCTGAAAGATGCGCTGAAAGGCAAAGTGCAGGAAACGCTGTCCGCGGTGGCGGATGACGGTATCGAGCAGAGCGGCTTACATATCTGGAGTTTTGGTCAGCTGCCGGAAAGTTACGAACAGAAGCGTGGCAACTATAAAGTGAAGGCGTGGCCGGCGCTGGTGGATGAACGCGACAGCGTGGCGATCAAACTGTTTGATAACCCGCTGGAGCAAAAACAGGCAATGTGGAATGGTCTTCGCCGTCTACTGCTGCTAAATATTCCCTCGCCGATCAAGTATTTACATGAAAAGTTACCGAACAAAGCCAAGCTGGGACTGTACTTCAACCCGTATGGCAAAGTGCTGGAGCTGATCGACGACTGTATCTCCTGCGGTGTGGATCAACTGATCGACGCCAATGGTGGCCCGGTCTGGACGGAAGAAGGCTTTGCTGCGCTGCATGAGAAAGTGCGTGCCGAACTGAACGACACGGTGGTAGATATTGCGAAGCAGGTCGAGCAAATTCTTACGGCAGTGTTCAATATCAACAAACGTCTGAAAGGGCGGGTGGATATGACCATGGCACTGGGGCTTTCTGACATTAAAGCGCAGATGGGCGGGTTGGTATATCGCGGTTTTGTCACTGGTAACGGCTTCAAACGGCTGGGCGACACGCTGCGATATTTGCAGGCGATTGAAAAACGACTGGAAAAACTGGCGTTTGATCCACATCGCGATCGTGCACAGATGCTGAAAGTCGAAAACGTCCAGCAGGCGTGGCAGCAATGGATCAACAAACTGCCGCCTGCACGTCGTGAGGATGAAGACGTGAAAGAGATCCGTTGGATGATAGAAGAGCTGCGCGTTAGTTACTTCGCTCAACAACTTGGTACGCCTTATCCGATTTCAGATAAGCGTATTTTGCAGGCGATGGAGCAGATTAGCGGTTAACCCTGCTATTTGCCTAATAAATCTAAAACCCGGTAAGCATTTAGCGCCGGGTTTTTTATTAATTCTAAAACGGTAAGGGTAAAAATTCAGGAATTCAGGTAATGCTGCCAACTTACTGATTTAGTGGTAAGCGTACAGCCTGAACCGTCTGGTCAGAATCTGACGAATTAGACAAAGTGGTGTCCACCAAATAAGTAGTGGGAACCAAAGTGTCAGATATGCAGA
>NZ_MECT01000074.1:0-8307 GCF_001722145.1 Shigella sp. FC1544 | reverse complement strand
GAAGACGGCTTACGCCACCATCAAAGGTATTGAGGTGATGCGTGCACTACGCAAAGGCCAGGCCTCAGCATTTTATTATGGTGATCCCCTGGGCGAAATACGCCTGGTAAGCAGAGTTTTTGAAATGTAAGGCCTTTGAATAAGACAAAAGGCTGCCTCATCGCTAACTTTGCAACAGTGCCGCGACATCTGGGTCAAGGGCTCGCGGCAGTTCCGCGACTTCGACGACTACCTGCTGCCGGCCGAGAAGTTCGCCGCACTCAAGCGCGAGCAGGCCCTGCCCCTGGCGATCAACCCGAACAGCGACCAGTACCTGGAAGAGCGTTTGCAGCTGCTGGACGAGCAGTTGGCCACCGTCACCCGCCTGGCCAAGGACAACGAGCTGCCCGATGCCATCCTCACCGAGTCAGGGCTGAAAATCACCCCGCTGGATGCGGCGGTGCCGGATCGGGCGCAGGCGCTGATCGACCAAACCAGCCAGTTACTGCCGCGCATCAAGATCACCGAACTGCTGATGGACGTGGACGACTGGACGGGCTTCAGCCGCCACTTCACCCACTTGAAGGACGGGGCCGAGGCCAAAGACAGGACGTTGCTGCTGTCCGCAATCCTCGGTGATGCGATCAACCTCGGGCTGACCAAGATGGCCGAGTCGAGCCCCGGCCTGACCTACGCCAAGCTGTCCTGGCTGCAAGCCTGGCACATCCGCGACGAAACCTATTCGGCGGCCTTGGCCGAGCTGGTCAACCACCAGTATCGCCACGCCTTTGCCGCCCACTGGGGCGACGGCACGACCTCATCCTCCGATGGCCAGCGCTTCCGCGCGGGTGGCCGGGGCGAGAGCACCGGGCACGTCAACCCGAAGTACGGTAGCGAGCCGGGACGGCTGTTCTATACCCATATCTCCGACCAGTACGCGCCGTTCAGCACCCGCGTGGTGAATGTCGGCGTCCGCGATTCCACCTATGTGCTCGACGGCCTGCTGTACCACGAGTCCGACCTGCGGATCGAGGAGCACTACACCGACACGGCCGGCTTCACCGATCACGTCTTTGCCCTGATGCACCTGCTAGGCTTCCGCTTCGCGCCGCGCATCCGCGACCTCGGCGAAACCAAGCTGTACGTGCCGCAGGGCGTGCAAGCCTACCCGACGTTGCGCCCGCTGATCGGCGGCACCCTGAACATCAAGCACGTGCGTGCCCACTGGGACGACATCCTGCGCCTGGCCAGCTCGATCAAGCAGGGCACCGTCACCGCCTCGCTGATGCTGCGCAAGCTCGGCAGCTACCCGCGCCAGAACGGACTGGCCGTGGCCCTGCGCGAGCTGGGCCGGATCGAGCGCACGCTGTTCATCCTGGACTGGCTGCAAAGTGTTGAACTGCGCCGCCGCGTGCATGCCGGCCTGAACAAAGGTGAGGCGCGCAACTCGCTGGCCAGGGCGGTGTTCTTCAACCGCCTTGGGGAAATCAGGGATCGGAGCTTCGAGCAGCAGCGCTACCGGGCCAGCGGCCTCAACCTGGTGACGGCGGCTATCGTGCTGTGGAACACGGTGTACCTGGAACGCGCCACCCAGGGGTTGGTCGAGGCCGGCAAGCCGGTGGACGGCGAGCTGCTGCAATTCCTGTCGCCGCTGGGCTGGGAGCACATCAACCTAACCGGCGATTACGTCTGGCGGCAGAGCCGCAGACTGGAAGACGGGAAGTTTCGGCCCTTACGGATGCCCGGAAAACCTTAGCGTACGATTTTTTCCGAATTCTGCGGGCTCCCCTATGTTACCGGAACAGCACGCCGCAGAAGCGCGCTATCCTATTCCTGTTGAGGATTTCCATTTCAGTATTTTCACTGCGGTGAACAATCAAACGGTAATGACATCAGCGCTGAAATTGTGTTAGTGATTGAGGGGACCGCGACATTAAGCCATGCCAGCGGCGAGAGCCTTTTGCTTCACGTCGGGCTGTCAGCATTTATCCCAGCCTCCATCGGGCGATGGTTGCTGACTACGACTGGGAAAGTCTGTCGAGTATCGTGTTAATGTAAAATTAGAGGGGGTACAGCCCCCTTGTTTGTGTTTACTTAGCCCTAAATAAGGTTGAGTCTATCCCGCGCGTCCTGCAGGCGTTGCTCCCCGCGACGGTCATACTGCTGGGTGGTGGTGACGCTCGCGTGGCCCATCGCATCCTTCACGGTAATTAAATCCTCCCCGTTATCCAGCATCGCGGTGGCGAAGGTTCGCCTCAGATCGTGTGGAGAACATTTCGTGATGCCGGCCTGACCCTGGCGCACCTGCAGGATATGGTACACCGCCTGGTCGGTTAGCCGGTTTAGAGTCACATCCCCGAAACGACGGATGCGTGTGAACAGCGGGCCCGGGGTCTCGCCCCGGATCTCATCGATCCAGATCTGCAGCCGCTGCCAGGCACGGCCGGGACATATGCCAGTCGCTCCTTGTTTCCCTTACCCAGCACTCTAAGCGCACGGTCCTGAGTGACAACGTCACGCAAATCCAGGCTCACTACTTCGGATCGTCGCAGGCCGCAGCCGAGAATGACCGCCAGCATCGCTGCATCCCGCGCCCCGAGGCAGCTGCGATCGGCTTCACAGACGGCAAACAGGGCGCGGATCTCCCCCTGGGGCAGCGCCCGACCGCTGGGCAGCCGACTGCCGCGCAGGTTACGGACCGCCCGGATATGCTGGAAGCTCTCCACATCCATGAGCCGGAGCATCCAGGCTTCCTTCGCCACGCCCTTGAGTGCCGAAAGATAGGTGTTGACGGTGGCGGTGGCCCGGCCGGTGTCGCGCAGCAGTTCGGTCACGGCCATCACGTGATGGCGCCGCAGGCTGCCCCAGCTGCAGGACTCCAGGGAGGCAGCTCCGAGCATAACGGCGACGATGTTCAGGAACGAGGCCATGGTCTGCCGGCTGCGGTGGGAATTGAGTGAAAGCAGGTAGGCCCGGGCCGGGCTGACCGGGGCATTCTCACCTGACAGCGCCGGCAGGAATTCCTCACTGGCTGCGGGCAGACTCAGCTCCGGTTCGTCATCGGGAATCAGGATCATGTCGGGCTCCGTCCGGCGCGCTGCGTAAAAAATCGGGGGCAAACTTACTGTCAGAGCGTACCGCAGAAAGTCTACTTTTTCAAAGGTACATTTTAATAAGTAGACTTGAAGCACTTGTTCTTAGCTGTACGATTACGGTGATGCTGCCAACTTACTGATTTAGTGTATGATGGTGGTTTTGAGGTGCTCCCGTGGCTTCCATCTCCATCAGTTGTCCCTCCTGCTCAGCTACTGAAGGCGTGGTGCGTAACGGTAAAAGTACTGCCGGACATCAGCGCTATCTCTGCTCTCACTGCCGTAAAACATGGCAGCTACAGTTCACTTACACCGCCTCTCAGGCCGCAGTCGGTAAACTCACGCATACAACCGGGCAGTGACGTCATTGTTTGCGCGGAAATGGACGAACAGTGGGGTTACGTCGGCGCTAAATCACGCCAGCGCTGGTTGTTTTACGCGTATGACAGGATACGGAGGACGGTTGTTGCACACGTCTTCGGTGAACGTACTATGGCCACGCTGGAGCATCTTCTGAGCCTGCCGTCGGTCTTTCAGGGCGCGTAGTTCCTTTTAAACACCAGTTCTGTATCTCTTTTAAAGATCCTTTAATAAATCCTGTAAACACATAACCTCTTCATCGCCTACCCTGTGGACAGGCTCCGGAGAATGCCCGCTCTTGCAGCGACCTGACGGTCGCGCCGGTTCGGCAACATCAGAAAGAGCTCCCATCGCTTCGCGAAGGGCCCCGACCGGAGAACCAAATTAGTTACAGCATTCAAAAGAAAGCTCATCATAAAACCGGCGCCGGTTTGCCGGCCGGGTGCCCCTCCCCACCACTGAAAAGCGCCGCCGCCCCCGGCCGAAGGCCGGGAGTAGTGTCGCTTTTAATGATGGGTGTTGTAACTACTCTTCTTCATCGCTGTGGGTGGAGCTGCGGTCAGTTGTCGGGTACACGCTCGTAAGCGGCCCTTCGGCCCGCTAACGCGGAGATACGCCCCGGCTGCGGCTGACGCCTTGCCGGGACCACTCCGACCGCGTACAGAGGCATCTGAGACATTTTTAGCGGGTATAGCTTTGCAACTACCGTGTTAAGTTCCCTGGTGTCGCTGAAATAACTGAAGAACATCCCCCTAAGCGTCAGCAGCAAGCTGCCGCCGCTAAGGCCCCGGAAATCACGCCCTTTACGTCGTAAACGCCGTAAAGCCCGCTCACCGGGGTTAAAAGGGATTACTTTTACTTCTTCATTGCTGTAAGCGGGTTAAGGCTAATCAGGGCAGGGGGTAGGGTGGCAGAGTTTATAGCCAGGTAACCGGCTACGCCGGGCTTTCGGCGCCATTTGACTCCACAAATTTTCAAAATTCGCAACGATCGAGAACACCAAAGCTATAATCGCAAATATTACGACAATGCCTACTCACTTTTGACTCGTCCTTGATTTGACATAACCTCATGTATTTTAAGGTTTATATCTTTTAACCTGACAGGTTTAGTTAACAAAGGAGCCTGTCCGATAGAGTGTGCATCACTGTATGCGCTGATGAATATGAAAGGCGTGGATCGATTAGGATTCTGACTGCTACTAACAGTTGCATACAGCTCATCACCTGTCATGCCTGGCATTTGTAAATCACTCAGGACAACGTCATAAGGTTTACGCAGAAGCTTTTCCAGGGCTCGTTCAGGCGAGGTTGTAGCCTCGACAATGTATCCAGCATTAGTAAGCAGACTGGAAAGAGACGAACAGGCCATTTCATTATCATCAATAACAAGCAAGCTAAGAACGCCGAAGACATCTCCGGGAGCTGAAGCAGATACCTCAGCTGTTGCAAGGCTGCTATCTCCCAACTTGATAGGTATTCTCACTGTAACAGTTGTACCTACATTTACTTCACTAGATATATGAATAGTACCTTTTAATAGTCTGATTATCCCTGCAACAATAGCAAGTCCCATCCCAAATCCAGGTACAGTGGATTTCGAATCTACAACTCGTGTAAATGGTTTAAATATGAACTTTAGTTTGTCTTTAGGGATTCCCTTTCCGGTATCAGAAATGACAATATTTAATACCTTACCTTTTTCTATAAAGTAATCTACATTAACTTCCCCGCGCTCAGTGTACTTAATAGCGTTACTGGTTAAGTTTTCAATTACTTGATTAAGGCGTAGAGCATCTGTAAAAATCACTGCATCATTATTGTTTTTTATTTTAACTGTGACATCCTTTTTTTCATAAATAGCAATGCAATCCTGCACAGCGTTAGTAACAATTGCTTGCAAGCTATTATAGGTGTTTTTTATCTCTACAGATCCGTTGTCAATTTTTGCAAATTCAGCCAAATCATTTAACTGGCGCTCCATTTTCGAAACAGCAGTTTCAAGTCGTTCTATCTGACCAGATTTAATCCCTCCACTCAGATTATTGGTTACGACATCAATGATAGACACTATTGCCTGTAAAGATGTTCTGAGTTCATGGCCTACCATACCTAAAAATGCATTTTTACTGGCAAAAGCAGCCCGTTCTGATAGTAACAATCGGTTAATTTTACTTATGTAAATAAATAGGACAAAAAGAAGTAAGGAAATCAACCCACCTGTAATAAAAAGCAGAGTCCATAACTGCTGACGTTTGCTCCTGAAATCTTTAAGAGCGTCATTCCTTTGTGCTATTTCAGCCATATCAGCAAGATTTGTAACGGTTTTAGTTAGCGGTTTTATATCAGCTATGATTGTACTTATTTTTTTATAATCAGGGTGATTATGCGAAAGCAGCCCGTCTATGTCTTCAAGCTTTTTGTTTATCGAATCAATTGTTTCTTCATAGCCTTGCTGTTTATATAGAGGTGCAGTCGCCTCACTCTTTACATAAATAACATTCAAACGAGAATAAAGGATATCGAATTTAAGCCTAACATCGTCAATAGTATTATCGCTATTGATTAGCGTGTAAAGCTCATTCAACTGTATAATGAATTTTGCCACTGAGAAACCGTAGTTTTCTTGGGTGCCAGCGACGGTGTATAAATTTTTCTCCGATAAAAGACTGGTGTACTTAACAACACTAGACACAGTGAATGCTATCAACAAAAGCAGAGCAACCAAAATGATAAAGAAATTTTTTTTCATTTGAGCACCGTAATTTTGTCTATCTGCCAAATGAACCGTGCAAGATAGTGTGGCGTGTTAAGCTCAATATAATGTTCATCTAAAGGATATACCAAAAAATAAGGTCCAAAATCCCTTATTTGAAGCCTTTTTCCATCCATTTCTGTAGCCAATAAAATGTTATATTTTTCAACGTCATTCATGTCTACAATGATTTCATAATCATTCAGAGCATGGAATTTTAGCTTTGCTCCATTAGCGCCAGCGAGTTTTAAAACATAACTTAGGTCGACGCCCTTGAATTTTACTTTTTTACCGGTTGGCGTCCAAGGTGTTGTCGTTACGATGGTATCCCGTGGGAACGAATCAAACTGCTTTTCAGTAATCACATAACCTTTATCACTGTTAGCATTAGCGATTGAACCATCTATAACTATATCCCCAATATTGCTATATGCACTAATTGACAAAAGCATTAGGGATAAGAATGATATTATTTTAACCATAAAGATACTCCCTGTAATTATTTTCCACCATTTTAACCAGTTGGAAATCTTCACTACTCTGAATTTTTTCTAATCTTTTATTCCCAACATAAATCGACTTACACTTACTGTAATACTTTGTTCTTAATTCTGGCGGTATTGTATTAAACACGCATTCAGTAGGTACACCAAATCCAGCGGCTATATGCAATGCAGAGGAGTCACAAGTATAAACGTTGCTAGCATACTTAATTAGCGCTATGAAATCTTTCGTATGGGGTGAATACTTTGATATGTTAATATAATTTTTATGATTCACATCCACGAAACCTAGTACCGTTTTTCCTTCGCGCCTAGAAAGCATATCAACTATGTCATAATAGAACTTCGACGGTATACTTCTTATTTTTGTGCTAGCAATAGGTGCAAAAAGTGTGTAGTTTTCAAAAACTGGCGCTCCGAGATCAATATTGCCTAACCATTTATTAGATAGCTCATTATGGTTAACATCATCAAGTTTCACGCCAAGACCTTGGATAAAATAATCATGCATTTCCATAATATGGAAATCTGGAGAATATAGCTGATTTCCCACATCAATATTCAATGCAGTACAAGGCAATTTCTGAATATGAAAAGGCATGTAATGAAGCTCATCTATAACCGAGGATGCTAATTCATACAGTTCCTCAACATATGACGGTGCAGTCTCCGGTCGAATAAGCTTAATTTTAATCTTGGGATTCTTTTTTTTGATTGCTGACAGCACAGAAATCCCGACGATAGAATCACCTAATGTCACTCCCATGCCATTGATCACATTTAGGTGTTCTATTTCAGAGTAATCACTTGAGAATTTTTGTATATTCCAGTTTTTTATAAGACTATTGTTTAATGGTAAAATATTTTCATAGCTTAGCTTCTGACAATCGTAAGGTGCTACGATCAAACTATCGTTACTTATCAAGCTACCGGAATATTCAAGTAAATTTCTCATAATCTATCTGGCGAAATATTTTTCAATGTTAGATTTGATGATGCCTGATTTAATCGGCTTTTCGTATGGTCCCACAATGTCATAATCATGAATTGACTTTACAATTTCATCATCTTTTATACCAGATAGTTGACCTGTAAGAACGATTATCATTGCATTTTTATTTTTTGACGACCTTATAGCTTTAACCAACTTAAAGCTTGTTTCATCACCGATGATCCAGTCCAAAACATATGCGTCATACGGATTTGTTGCGACAGCTTGAGTAAGTTTTTTCAAGTTATCATAAGTATCTACTTGATAATAATCGTTCGAAAGGATTTCTTTTAAGCTTTCGGTGATATTAGCATCGTCATCAAGTAGTGCAATTCGATACTTAGTGCTGCTAATTACCTTTGGATTTATGACAATACTTTCTATGCTTCGTTTTGATTCATAAAGCAGTTCATCTTTTAAATCATTTGTCGGAAAAATGTTCCATTGGTCAGCTACTTTCAGTGCTGAGTATTCTGTGTTTACTTCCGAACCTTCAGGATAGAGGCATACCTTACAAGGGCACTGTTGCGGCACTGTTGCAAATAGTCGGTGGTGATAAACTTATCATCCCCTTTTGCTGATGGAGCTGCACATGAACCCATTCAAAGGCCGGCATTTTCAGCGTGAC